>JAZRMK010000031.1:0-29425 GCA_045647525.1 Acutalibacteraceae bacterium | reverse complement strand
TCGCACCTAAAACGGTTGTATTTTTGATAGGATAAAAGGCAAAAAGCCACGGTAACGCTGACGCGTACCGTGGCTTTTTAACGCATTGGACTACAAAAAGAAATTGTTTTAGGCAAATTATCCCTAACCGCAATTCCCTTTTACGTGAGGTTTATTTCTTACATAGTAATCTTATGGAATACCTTTTTACCCTTTTTGATTACAACACCGTCATTTGAAAGATCGTCAGCTTTAAGAGTGAATGCAGGATCGGTAACCTTGGCATCGTTAACAGAAACGCCACCCTGCTGGATAAGTCTTCTACCCTCACCCTTTGAAGGAATAAGACCAGCGATAAGCATTGCATCAAGAATGCCGATAGCACCGTCGGTCAATTGATCGTTGTTGAGAACGGTTGTGGGCATTGATGCGGAATCCGGCTTGCCGCTGAAAAGTGAGCGTGCAGTGTCGAGAGCCTTTTTAGCTTCATCCTCACCGTGAATCATTTTGGTTAATTCGAATGCCAAGCGTTCTTTTACAGAGTTGAGTTCACTGCCGTCGAGTTTTTCATACTCATAAATTTCTTCCAACGGAATAAATGTGAGCAATTTCATACATTTGACAACGTCAGCATCGTCAACATTTCTCCAATACTGGAAGAAGTCGTAAGGTGTAGTTTTATTAGCATCGAGCCATACTGCGCCATTAGCTGTTTTACCCATCTTTTTACCCTCTGAGTTGAGAAGCAATGTGATGGTCATAGCATGAGCGTCTTTACCCAACTTTTTACGGATAAGCTCAGTACCGCCGAGCATATTCGACCATTGGTCGTCACCACCAAACTGCATATTACAGCCATAGTGCTTGAAAAGATGATAGAAGTCGTAAGACTGCATTATCATATAGTTGAATTCAAGGAAAGAAAGTCCTTTTTCCATTCTCTGTTTGTAGCACTCAGCACGAAGCATATTGTTTACCGAGAAGCAAGCACCAACTTCGCGGAGAAGTTCAACGTAATTAAGTCCCAACAGCCAATCGGCATTGTTGACCATAATTGCTTTACCTTCACCGAAATCAATAAAGCGCTCCATCTGTACCTTAAAGCAGTCACAGTTATGTTTGATAGTTTCGGTGGTCATCATCTGACGCATATCGGTTCTGCCGGAAGGGTCACCTATCATAGCTGTACCGCCACCGATGAGAACTACGGGTTTGTTACCTGCCATCTGCAATCTTTTCATAAGGCAAAGTGCCATAAAGTGACCTACATGAAGGCTGTCGGCAGTGGGATCGAAACCGATGTAGAAGGTTGCTTCACCGGCATTGACCATCTTTCTTATTTCATCTTCGTTTGTAACCTGAGCGATAAGACCGCGGGCTACAAGCTCGTCATAACAAGTCATTATTATTTCCTCCATACAACTGATTTAAATATGTTACCACAATTAAATATGATTTTCAATAAGTTCTTTTGCGGTTTTATAAAGATTTTCGGTTATTTCACTGCCCGAAACAATACGGGCAATTTCTTTGATTCTTTCATCACCGTTAATTTGTTTTACATCTGTGCGTGTTATACCGCTCTGTTCTGTCTTGCTGATAAGCAAATGATTATTTGCAGCCGAGGCAATTTGTGCGAGATGTGTCACACAGATGACCTGCTTCTCCTCGGACAACTGTTTTAACTGTTTTCCAACCTTGTCGGCTGCTCTGCCGCTGATTCCTGAATCGATTTCGTCGAATATCAAGGTTTGAGCGCCGTTTTCATCGGTTAAAACACTTTTAATTGCCAACATAATTCTTGACAGTTCACCGCCTGAGGCGATTTTTGAAAGCGGTTTTTCTTCTTGACCTAAGTTCGCCGATATTAAGAACTCAACATCGTCACAACCGTTTACTGTATAAATTCCTTCTTTAAAATGTACCGAGAAAGAGACATTCGGCATTTCTAAAAATTTCAAAACTTCACATATTTTTGCCGAGAACTCTTTTGCGGTTTTTTGTCTTGCATCGGTCAGAGCTTTGCCTTTTTCATATATCTCATCATCCAAAGCATCGGACAGTGCCTGCAAAGCATTTAGCTCTTTATCGGAATTGTTGAAACGTTCAAGTTCAGCATTTGCGGTTTTTAAATACTCTAAAACTGCGGCCTCGTCACCGCCATATTTTTTATTTAATCCTTTTATAAGGTCAATTCTCTGTTCTAATTCTTCGAGTTCATTTGCATCGAATTTCAAAGAACTTAAATAGTTCCTAACATCAGCAGTCAATTCAGAAAGCTCTGCTGAGATAGCAACAATTCTTTCGGAAACCGGACTTAAACTGTCGTTAAGTTTTGCAGCCGACATCAAAAGTGTTGATGCGTTTGCGGTAAGGTTTTCAGCACCAAGAGATGCATCGCCACCACTTAAATTTTCGTATGCTTCATTAAGAATTGATGACAACTTTTCAAAATTCTGCATTTCGGTACGGCGGCGAAGAAGGTCTTCTAATTCCCCTACCCTGATATTTGCTGCTTCAATCTCATTTATTTGGAATTTGAGCAGTTCAAAACGACGGTTTCCGTCAGCAAATTCATTGATTAGAACTTTTAGTTTTCTTCTTACATTTTTTAACTCGTTATAGCAATTTCTGTAATCCTCAATAATAGGCTCAAAATTGCCGTAAGAATCGATATAATTACAGTGGTTATCAGGGTTAAGTAAGCTCTGATTATCGTGCTGGCCGTGAATATTGAGCAAATGGGCGCCGATTTCCTTTAAAACGGAAACATTGACCGAAACGCCGTTGACTTTGCAACTGTTTTTTCCGTCAACAGTAATCACTCTTGAAACAAGTAATGTTTTATCTTCGTCAATAGAAACGCCGTATTCAGATAAAACGTTAGAAACGGTATCTGAAACATCGCAAAACAATGCAGAAACGACCGCCTTGTTACAGCCGGTCCTAATAAGTTCCTTCGAGGTTCTTTGACCTGTTACGGCGTTTATGGAGTCAATTATTATCGACTTACCTGCACCTGTTTCACCGGTCAGACAGTTGAATCCCGAAGCGAATGAGATATTGCATTTTTCAATAATAGCAATGTTTTCGATGTTGAGTGATTTTAACATAAAATATATTCTACCTGTTAATCAATAAGTTCCGACAACATGTCGGTCAATTCTTTTGCATCGGCTTCGGACTTGGTGATAACGAAAATCGTGTCGTCACCTGCCAAAGTGCCGAGAACATTTTTACAGTTCATTAAATCAAGGCATGCACAAGCGCCCTGCGCCATACCTGCGTGACATTTGATGACAACATCATTCATAGCGTAAACTACCGAAATGCAGGAATGTGAAAAAATCTCACGGTGCTTTACATTTGCAGACTTGTTGCCTGTGTTGCTTGTAGCATAACGGTAAACACCATTTGAATCAAGCATTTTTACGATTCTTAATTCCTTGATATCACGAGAAACGGTTGCCTGCGTAACATCAAACCCTAAACTTTGAAGACGAAACTGTAAGTCTTCTTGGGTTTCAATAGGGTGTTTTGCAATCAATTCTAAAATTCTGGCCTGGCGTTCTTTTTTCATAGCCTACTCCTTAAATTATCTTGGTCTTTTCAGAAAAAACTTTATATACCGAAACGTCGTTTAGTTTTATAAATTTAGCATTCAGATCTGAACGCTTGATTTTTATTGTACTGCTGCGTTTTATCTCATAAACGTTTTCACCGTCACAAGAAAGATATGCACTGGCATTTTTTGAACAGTCAACCTTGATATCTGCGGTTTTGGTGCTGTTTATAACCAAAGCTCTGTTCTGTAATGTGTGTGGACAGACTGGTGTTAAGATGAAACAGTCTAATGTCGGGTCAACAACAGGACCGCCCGCTGATAGCGAATATGCCGTTGAACCGCTTGGTGTTGCGGCAATAATACCGTCTGCTCTGTAAAAGAAGTTGTCGTTATCAACAGCTATATCCAAATCTATGAGGGTCGAGATAGCACCGTGCGAGATGACTGCGTCGTTAAGGCAGTTACATTTGCCCAACAGTGTGTTGTTTTCGTACCATTCGGCAAGTATCATTGTTCGGTTTTCGATTGTGTAATCGCCGTTAACTAAAAATTTTAAAGAATTCAGCTGGTCGGCGCCTATGCAAGCAAGGTATCCCAATCTTCCTGCGTTAATTCCTACTATTGCTTTATTGTTCAATGCGGCAATCTTTGCAATTTTAAGAATTGTTCCGTCACCGCCGACAACTGCAATAATTTCGGCAGTTTTGAATACCGTTTCTTCATTGTTATTGCTTGTTGCTGCATCTATGTCGAAAATAGAAACATGTGCGCCTGACTGTTTCAAAATTTCGGCAGATTTTAAAGCAATTTCATAGCAATTATCCTTATTGTGATTATAAATTATGTTAATTCTCAAAAAATCACACCTTTATTTATCAAGTTCACTGTGTGAGGCTAAAACTATCTGTTCGGCAGTGGTTTCGCAAAGCATTTTTGGGTCGTCGCTCTTTTTTATGTATGCAAGATATTCAATATTTCCTTCGGGGCCTTTGATTGGTGAAAATTCAAGTCCTAATATTGAAAAACCCGTGTTTAACATTATATTGACTGTGCGTTCAACGACTTCAATATGAACCGACTTATCTCTTACAACGCCTTTCTTTCCTACCTTGTCTTTTCCGGCTTCAAACTGAGGTTTTATCAGGCACACAGCCTCGGCGTCGTCGGCCATCAATGTTCGCATAACCGGCACGATAATGGAAAGAGAAATAAATGATACGTCAACCGATGCAAACTGTAAATCATCTGGGATTTGTTCTTTGGTACAATGACGGAAATTTGTTCTTTCTAAATTCACAACTCTTTCATCGGTTCGCAATTTCCATGCGAGTTGTCCGTAACCAACATCAATGGCATATACCTTCTTTGCGTTATTTTGCAACATACAGTCGGTAAATCCACCGGTCGATGCACCAATATCCGCGCAAATCTTGTCATTAAGGTTGATGTTGTATTGAGTCATGGCCTTTTCAAGTTTTAAACCGCCACGGCTAACATATTTTAAAGGATTGCTCCTTACTTCAATATGATCATCGGGTTTAACAGTTACACCCGGCTTATCGGCCTTCTGGTTGTTAAGATAGACAACTCCGGCCATAATTAAAGTTTTAGCCTTTTCCCTGCTCTCACACAGTCCTCTTTCAAAGACTGCGATATCGAGCCTTTTCTTTTCTGTCAAAACAATTACCTCTTGCAAATTTTATAGATAGATTCTTCATCCAATGAGTGCATAACACGCTGAGAATTTACGCTATCTTGTTTTACAAAACTTTTCACAGCATAAACCTCGTATTCGCCATTAAAGTTGTTGCAAAGCAATTTACAACCCAAACTTTCGGCAACAGAACCTTTTGCAATACCCTCTTCAAAAAAGATAATGCGTTTAAAAACTTTTAATTTACTGATTAAATCATCTGAAAGTGTAGTCAACTCATTTAATTTAACTACCGAAATAGATTTGTTTTCTGCGTCAAGTTTTGATTTTGCATTCATAGCTAAATCAAAAAGCGTGCCGTATGTTACAACAGCGGTATCATTCGAACCAAACGTTTTGAATTCTTCGCCGTTAAATTCGGTTTCGAAATGGTTGTGATACTGCTTTCCTCTCGGATAACGGATAGCCGCTACACCAACGGGATTTTCCATTCTTAATTTTAGCATTGAGCGAAGTTCGTTATAATTAGACGGTGCAAATATCTTAACATCAGGAATTGATGATAGAAAAGAAACATCAAAAAGTCCTTGGTGAGTTTCACCGTCTTCACCAACAAAACCTGCTCTGTCGACAGCCAGAGTTAACGGCAGCTTTGCGATGGCAGCATCGTGAATTATCTGATCATAGGCTCTCTGTAAAAAGGTCGAATACACCGCAAAAACGGGTTTTAAGCCACTTTTAGCCAATGCTGCGGAAAAAGTCACTGCGTGTTGTTCTGCAATTCCTACGTCAAAGAAACGGCTTTTAAACTTATTGGCAAATTCTTTTAATCCCGTTCCGTCAGGCATTGCCGCTGTAACAGCCACTATCTTACTATCATTTTCGGCTAATTTTATCAGTTCGTCACCAAAAACACTAGAAAAGTTTTCTGTGTTGCACGCAGTCACACCGCAAGTCTTGTCGAATTTTGCAACTCCATGGTAAATGTCCGGGTTGGTTTCGGCAAAGGAATAGCCCTTACCTTTAACCGTTTTTACGTGAATTAAAACAGGTCTTGATTCATCTTTTGCAATTTCTAAAAGGTCAGTAATAATTGATAAATTATGACCGTCAACGGGACCCATGTAGTAGAACCCAAGTGACTCAAATATATTGCTGTCATAAATTGAGTTTTTAAGTGCAGCTTTGAGTTTAAATACAAATGAACGCAAAGCATGTCCAACAAGCGGAATCTTAATAAGAAAACGTTCAACACCTGTTTTGAATTTATGATATTTTTTACGTGCTCTGATTTTGCCTAAATGCTTGGCCAGTGCTCCTCGGCTTTTAGAAATTGACATTTTATTATCGTTAAGAATAACTATTAAACGCTTGTCCTTTTTTCTTGCGTTTATCATTGCTTCATAAGCCATACCGCCGGTTAACGCCCCATCACCGATAACTGCTATTGAATAGCCGTTCTTTTGGAGTAGTTCGTTGGCAACACTTATTCCTTCAGCCGAAGAAATAGAAGTACTGCTATGTCCTGAGATTACAACATCGTGCTCACTTTCATCAGGTCTTGTAAAACCGGAAATTCCATTAGTTTTACGAAGAGTGCTAAAATTTGAGAAACGACCGGTCAACAATTTGTGGGTATAACATTGATGTCCAACATCAAAAATTATACTGTCGTTGGGACTGTTGAACACTTTATGAATTGCAATCGTCAACTCAACAGACCCTAAGTTTGACGCCAAGTGACCGCCATTCTCGGAAACAGTGTTAAGAATGCAGTCCCTTATTTCGTCACAAAGGATTACAAGGTCATCGTTATTCAGTTTTTTTAGGTCATCAGGTGAATTGATGTTGTTTAAAAACTGATAATTCATAAAATCTCCTAAAACTTTCTGTCAACTAACTTTAATGCAAAGTCTTTTAAACACTCAGCCTCATTTTTAAAAATTTCTAAGGCAAAAACAGCAGTATCAGTAAAAGAAACTACGTCCTCTTGTGCTTTATCTAATCCCACAAGTGAAACGTATGTAGATTTATTGGAATCACTGTCACTGCCAATAGGCTTACCTAATATTTCAGCGTTGCCGACAAGGTCAAGTATATCGTCTTTTATTTGGAAAGCAATTCCTAAATTTTCGGCAAAAATTTCTGCATTTTTTATCATTTCTTCGGTGGCATCGCCCAAAATGCAACCTATTTTAGCCGCGGCAACAAGAAGCTTAGATGTCTTCAAGCTATACACCTGCTTAACAACGTCAAGTGTTGCAGGTTTATTTTCATATTTAAGGTCAATAACCTGACCTCCGATCATTCCGTCACTTCCGGCACATTCGGCTAAAACACTTGCAGCACGAACAACCTTGCTCTTATCCTGAATACTTGATGACATTGCAATCTTAAACGCATCGGTCAGTAAAGCGTCACCCGCCAGTAAAGCCGTAGCTTCACCGAACTTTATATGGCAGGAAGGTTTACCTCTTCTCATATCATCATCATCCATACAAGGAAGGTCGTCGTGGATGAGCGAATAGGTATGAATCATTTCCAGTGCTACAGCAAACGGTAAAACACCGTCTAAATCTGCGTTGCAAATACGGCCAAACTCCATCATAAGCGAGGGTCGAATCCTCTTACCACCTGCTGATGCACTGTAATGCATCGCATCAATAAGTTCAGAATACTCGCATTCATTTGTGCTTAAAACACTATCAATTTTTTCGTTTATTAAATCAATATAGTTATCTAACATAATCTTAACCTTTTTGTGCGGTATAATCATCAAGTTGCTCTAATTTTTGTTTTGCATCTTCCAAGATTTTCTTACATTCCAAAGAAAGTTTTGAACCTTTTTCGTAAAGCTCGATGCTTTCATCCAGTCCGCACTCTCCCGACTCCAATTTTGCAACTATTGAGTCGAGTTCTTTAATTTTATCTTCAAATTTCATTTCCATAAGTCAATTTCCTTTCAGTTTGACCGATTTGACTTCGCACTCAGCGGTTCCGTCGTTAAAAACAGAGGTGACTGTCTCACCGGCTTTTAGTTCGGTTGCAGACTTGACGGCCATACCTTCCTTTTCGGTTATGGAATATCCGCGAAGTAAAACCGCAGTGGGATTGCAGGCAACCAACTGAGCCAGTATTCTTTTGAAATTTCCTTCTTGTTTTATGACGGTGGTTTCCAAAGATGACTTCAATTTCGAGGTTATACCGTCAAGTCTTAATTCAATAGGCTCTAAAAAGCCTGATTTTTTAGTTAAGATCGGTCGGTTGCAAAGGTTGTTGTATTTATTAAAGCATTCGTTATATTTTGCTGTGACCGCATTTTCGAGCCTTAGGTCGTATCCGTTAAAAAGAGCATAGGTTTCGGCAATTTCGGGTACTGCTACCTCACCGGCTGCTGACGGTGTGGGTGCTCTTAAATCCGCAACGAAATCGCAGATAGTAAAATCGGTTTCGTGACCGACAGCCGAAATTACAGGAATGTTTGATTTGAAAATTTCGCGGGCAAGACCTTCGTCATTAAAACACCATAAGTCCTCGGTCGAGCCACCGCCGCGTCCGATTATAATAATGTCACAGTCGGTATGACTGTTCACCTTTCTTAATGCTTCGATCATCTGTTCGGGTGCCAGATCACCCTGAACGGAAACGGGACACATAACGAGCGTTGCAATAGGCCAACGTCGACCTATAACACTGATCATATCTCTTACTGCTGCGCCGGTTGCAGAGGTAATGATTGCGATTTTTTTAGGAAATTCAGGTAATTTTTTCTTAAACTTCGGGTCAAAAAGACCTTCCTTCTGCAACTTGTTTTTTAATTGCTCGAAAGCTAAGGCAATACTGCCTGCACCGTCGGGTTGCATATCGGAAATATACAGTTGATAAACACCGTCGCGGTCATAAACCGACACCGAACCGCGACAAATAACCTTCATTCCCTCTTTGGGTATGAATTTTAAACGCACCGCGGATGCCTTGAACATAACAGCCTTTACTGCTGAATTATCGTCTTTTAATGTTAAATAAATATGTCCGCTGAATGAGTTTATTTTGAGATTTGAGATTTCGCCTTCAACAATTATGTTTTTTAAAACTTCGTTGCTGTCGAAAATGGAATGAACGTACTTATTAAGTTGTGAAACAGTTATAACAGTACCGTTCATAAAGATCTCCTTTAATTATGAGCTAACGCAGTTAACACTGCTACGCCGACTGCATTGTCACTAGAAAGTTCCGGTGTGGCAAAGGTTGCGCCGAATTTTTCGGTCAAATTACGGCTGATAATAGAATTAGACATCACTCCACCCGCAAACACCAGAGGCAGCTTGCCGTATTCAGTAAGAATATTATGTGTCATTTTTTCGAGGGTTTTATTTAAAAATTCAATTGTAAAACGAGCAACCGATTCATTAGATGCACCGCTTTTTATCAAAGCTTTTGCTTTGTTTTCAAGACCTGAAACCGAACAGTCACAGCCTTTAACAGAAACCTTGATAGGCTCATTCCATTCACCGACAGTTGCTAATCTATCCAGTTCTTTTCCTGCCGGAAAGTCTAATCCTAACATATTGCCGATTCGGTCAACCGCCTGCCCCATTTTTAAATCAAGTGATTGTCCGATAATTTTTGATTTTAGTCTTAAATCTTTATCAAATTCAACAAGTAATGCTTCTGTTGTTCCACCTGAAACGTGAAATGAGATGAATTGATTGCCGATAAGTTCAAGTCTGTCAGCCGAAAACAAGGCAGCAGCAATGTGACCTGCCTGATGGGAAAATTCATACAACGGAACTCCTAATGCTAGAGAGGCCGATTTTGCGGCCGAAACACCCGCTAAAAAGCACGGCATATAACTGTTTTCCAGATCGCGAGGTTTAGTAGATACACCAACAGCATCAACCGAAACCCTTTCATTAAAAGCACCGCTTAAAATCTCGGGCAGGTTTTTTGTGTGCTGAAAAACAGCATCGCTTTGCCTTAAACCTATCTCACCTGTGCCGACAGTCAGTAATCGTCTGGAATTGACAAACGATTTATCGTCATTGTTGAATATAGCTGCAGATGTTGTGTAATTGCTTGTATCAATACCTAAGGTTATACACATATTATGCCCTTACAATAGAACCGAGAACGCCGTTTACAAAAGCAGAATCCTCAACAGTTGAATATTTTTTGCAAAGTTCTACTGCTTCATCAATAGTAACCGATTCAGGAATATCGTCAATAAACTTAATTTCATAAATCGCAAGACGAAGAACCGCCAAAGAAACCTTCGAAATTCGGTCAATGGTCCAACCGATAAGGTTTTTGGAAATAATATCGTCTATTGTTAAAAGATTGTCGTAGACACCTTTGAATGAACTTACTATATATCCGTCTTTATCCTCAGAAAAGTCACGTGATTCCTTTGCAGACTCCAAAATTTCGTCCAAAGTCGATTCACTGAACTGCTTTTCGAAAATAAGAATAAATAATTCGTTTCTGGCATTTGTTCTTGTCATATTTACCTCCAAAAAATATGCAAAATATTGCAATATTATACACAATAATAATACAATATAACTCATAAAAATTCAAGATTAACTTTCACAAAAGAGTATAAATAACTGTTGAAAATACAAATTACTATGATATAATATAATAAAATGTGATTTAAGAGGTGTAATTATGGCCGTTAAGTTCAGAAACAGTCTTTTGGGCTTTAATAAGGACGATGTTCTAAAATATGTATACTCTACAAAAGAGACATTAAACAAAAATGAACAGACAATAAACGAAAAGAACAAGCTGAATAAGGAATTGTCCGATGAGTCGGTTAAAATTAAAGCTGAACTTGCGAATGCTTATGAAAAAATCGAGGAGTTGCAAGCAAAGGTTGATGATTTTGAGCAAAGAGAAGCAACATTGACAAAGCTTAGTGAAAACATTGGTAAGCTTTATTTAGTTGCAAAGACTAATGCTAAAACAATTGTTTCGGCTGCTGAGGAAAATGTTAGATTAAGCAAAACAGCGGTTGATAAAAACATTGAAACGGCTGAAATTACCGGTGAGAATTTAACCTCTATTGAGAGTGAGCTCCTCTCTACTGCAAAAAGATTTTCTGATGAAATCGAAGCCATTAAACTAAGACTTAAAAATACAAAACAGAATATTTCTGAAAATGAAAAGACAATTTCTAACGGTGAATCTGTTATGGACAACCTTATTGAGAAGGTTGATGCTGTAACAACAGTGTAAGCGAAATTGGTGAACAAAAAAACTGCCGAATATTATGTTCGGCAGTTTTTTGTTTTGTTTATAGTTTTATCAATTATAAACCCAGATAAGAAAGCAATAACACATGGGAAAACCCAGAATAATCCCACGCTGTTTAGTGTTAATAAATCAATATACTTGATTCTAAATCCAAATGAAGATAAAGCTTCGTAGAAGCCGCATATCAATGCAGTGTATACAGGTAATCTTAATGCGAAAAATTGTAGTTTTTTTGATACCAAACTTAAAATTACAATCGTTAAAATAGGCGGATAAACAAGTGATAATAACGGTGATGCGAATTTAACAAGATTTTCAACACCTACTGTGGCAAATAATGCATCTAATATACATATAAGAATTACAAAAACTTTGTAACTTACTTTGCCTTTGAATAATTTTTCAAGATACTCAGCGGCAGAACCTACCAAAGCTACCGCAGTTGACAGACAAGCAAGTCCTGCAACTATTCCGAAGAATATGAGTCCTGCATTTCCTGGGAAAAGTTTTTGGATAATCGATGTCAAAAGTTCGGTTCGCGAAATGTGCATTGTATAGTTTGTCGATGCAGTAGCGCCCAAATACGTTAAACCCAGGTATATAACTAAAAGCCCTGCACCTGCTATAATACTTGACAAAAATACAATATTGTTCTTTTCTTTATCTTTTGTATATCCTCTGTCCTCTGCTGAGTTAATAATTAAGGCGCCGAAAATAACGGCAGCAAGCACATCCATAGACTGATATCCGGCTTCTATCCCCTCACCTAATACATTTGAAAATCTTGGATCTTCTATCACATTACCTACGGGTGTTACAATTCCTTTGAATATAAGCACCAGTAATCCGATTATAAGTAACGGTGTGAGAATTTTGCCAACTATATCAACTACCTTGTTCTTATTGAAACACATTAGCAAAACTACTGCAAAGAAAACAATATAAAACCAAGGAAAACTCTGCTCGTCCAAAACAGGCAAAATAGCAAGTTCATAAGTTGTAGCCGCAGTTCGCGGTATGCTTATAACGGGCCCTAGGCACATAATGATTATAAAGAGTAAAAAAGAAGCCAATCCGTTGCCCGAAACTGATAAAAGTTCCTGTTGACCGTTTTTTCTGACGAGTGCTAAAAGAGTGAGTATAACAAGTCCAATGTCGGCAATAAAATAGCCTAAAAATCCTGTCACCCATTCTCTTCCGCTTCCAAATCCTAAAAAGGGCGGAAAAATCATATTTCCCGCCCCAAAAAACATAGAAAACAATGCTGCACCGATTATTAAACTGTCATTAAACTTTTTTGTTCCTAAACGCATATTTTCCCCATTGTTTTTTTGTTAGTATAACTTGAAATTTACATTTTATCCAGCCAGCACAAAACGTGGCTTGCAAAACCGTGACAACAGCTGTTTGAAGTGTCATCATGTTCCCAAAGAGTTCCCGTGCGCTCCGCCATATAGAGAAAATAACCGACTATTTCCTCTAAAACCTTATCCTTATAGCCATGCTGCATTAGAATTTCAAGACGCATATAGCTACCGGGCAAAACATTTGCGAAATGAACGTCAGGCCATTTGTTTTCAATCTTGCGGTGAGGGCCGAAATCATTAAGTAAAGTATCAAATAAATCTTTGTGAGTTTCGGTGGTGACAATATCACAGAAGTAGGCATAATATTGGCAAACCTCAGTGGTTTCACCGCTTAAAACAAGTTTGCCGTTCTCGTCACGCACTGCGTTATCAACAAAGAATTTACCGTTCCAAGACTGTTTCAAGACCTCATTCTTGATTTTTTCGCCCTTTTCGATCCATTCGGGACGGTCATAAAGTTTACCTGCAATTTTTAAGATCTTGGAATACATCATATTGCTCGGATAGTTGACATCCTGAACCAACTGATTTGCTCTTGACCATTCAACAAATATCCAACCTCTTAACTTCTCCAAAAGACCGTCTTCGTTTTCCAAAGCCTCAAAGTATTTGAGCAGCTTCTCGACCTTTACTTTAAAACGGTCGATAAGCTCACGGTTACCTGCACGAACTGCATATTCTTCAAGCTGTAATACCATCCACATTGCCCAGTTTGGAATAAAGTTTCCGTTGCGATGGTCACCCGGATAACTCATATGTACCATGCCTTCGGGCAGTGCCTCAAAGTTTTCTTCGTGCAAGAAGTTTTCTAAAAAGTCGGTTTCGATGTCACAGTTACCGTCAAGACAGTAAGCAACACGTCCCAAGAAGAAACTGTCACAGAGCCAACCTGCACGTTCTCTTGAAGGACAGTCTGTAAAGAGGTCAACTGCATTTTGTTTGTATGTCTCAACCGCTGCATCGATAATTTTCTGTATTTCAGGTGTTTTACCGACAATATTGTGTTTAACGGGCGGATGCTTGAATTCAACCATAGTAAGATTTTTAAACTCGCACGAGCCTTTAAGTACATTGGCAGCAATATATTTCATTGTGTAAACTTCAAAGAATTGAAGATGATATTTACCGGGTTTTAATTCATAGTAGATACCGTTTGTAACATCAAAACGCAACGGGTGAAGCTTGCCGTCGTCACCCAAAATCTCGTCAAATCCGATGAGCAAAGTTGTGTCCTCTTTGCATTCAACATCAAAACGCAACATACCTGATGCATTATAAGGAAGTTCAAACAAGGCATACTCATCGTTTGATAGGATATCATTGTTTTTGAAGTCGCCAGCCTCAGAGTCAAGAGTTTGCATCAATTCGTTAACGCACATATCAAGTTCTTCATACTTGTATCCCGTCATTTGACTGTTAATAACCGTCAAAGTTCTGTTTTTCTGGGGTTCAATATCAAGATGAACAACTTTACCGTTGCCAATTTTTACAGGATTCAATTCCTCGTAAATCGGGTAGTCGGCACGACGTCCGATAAGTGTTTTCTCCTCGGTTTCCGCGATAGTTTCAGTACCCTGACAGTCATCTGTAAAGAAAGTGTCACCATCTTTTAAGCGATAGATTTCGAGCTGCGGACGCTGATAACTGTACTTCTCTGCCTTCTGGATATAATAAGGGTTAACACGTGCGGTGAAATCACTTCCGGTAGCATTAAGTGAAACGCTATCGCAGAAGATTTCTGCCTGCAAAAACGAGGGTTGCTGCATAATATAAAATGTTGTTGTATAGTAACCTGCAACCTCAATTACGGCAGTGTTTTTGCCTGATTTAATGAATTTTGAAACATCTATTTCGTCAACTCTGAAATGATACTTACCTGCTCTTGCAGGGCCGTATGCAACAAATTTGCCGTTAATAAATAACTGATAAATACCGCTAGTCGCAATTTTTACAGTGTGCTTTTTATCAGTGTCACAAACGTTGAAGAAAGACTTGAACTGAACACGTAAATGGCGTTCGGTTTCTCTTCCCTCTAACCAGATTGGCTTTGCATTACTAAAAAAATTCATATCAGTCACTCCCGACAGTAATTTAACTAAAAATACTATACCATAATTTTCTTTTTAAATCTACACTTTTATTAAAAAAAGATAATCACTGCCAATTAGTGATTACCTTTTCGCTTTGTAAAATATTTTCTGATAATAAGCACCATAAAAATGCCGACAAACGGGAACAATGCACCGACAAGCATTCCTGCTTTCATACTGATTTGTTCAACCGTTAAAGATAATTTAGATGCTATAATCGATGCACCTTTGCTTGCCGAAACACTGTCAACAACCGCGCCAATTAACTGAGGCGCAACTGAGGAGCCGAAATCACCACCTGCTGCCATTAAAGCATAAGCAGCAACTCCCGGATTTGGCATTTTTTCCTCCATAAATATCAACGTTCCCGGCCAAAGCATTGCCGAACACAGACCTGTTAAAATGCAGGCAAACATAGAAATTATGGGGATCAAGCATAAACCGGCGGTCAGATAGCAGACGGTTGACAGTATCATACTAAGTAACAAAATTCGTGAAATATTACTGCCATATTTTGCGTACAAGGTTCTGCCCGTTGCAATAAACACTGCAAACAATGCCATACCGAATATATCACCCAATACTTTGGGGATTCTGAGTGCGGTCTCCATATAGCCTGAAATCCAGTTGGTCATTGAATTTTCGGCTGCACCGCCAAGAAAGATACAAACAAAGCATAACGCTAATCCGATTTTTCTTTTTTCTGCACTTTTTGAATCGGTTTTTGTTCCCATTTCGATTGGAGGCATAGGCGACGATTTGAAGAGTATGTATGAAACTATCGGTAACAATGCCCAAAAGTATGTTATGTATATCCAGTTCGTGTTGCCTATAAGCTTTAAGAAAATTGTACTAAGTACTACAACACAAACAACTCCGTAGGCATAAAGTGAATGAAGTCTTGACATATCGCGTTCAGCGTTGTCGGAAGGGATAGCTGCAATCAACGGGCTCATAAGCACTTCACAAAGACCTGCTGAAACTGAAAATATCACCGTTCCTGTGACAAGTCCTATGTATGCATATTGAGGGAAAATACTGGGTACAAATGCGTAAACGAAAAGACCGAGTGAAGTCAACAACGGCATAACAGTTATTGCTTTGTGCAGGTTAAAATGCCTTGCGAAAAATGACAGTATCAAGTCAACTATCAACTGTGTACAAAAATTTACAAGTACAAGTGTGCCGAGTAATGTATATGATATACCATACATCTCACGAAATGTTACAAATAAAAGCGGTGGCAAACAAAATACTGATGCCGATGTAAGATATGTATAGTAGCATGCAAATTTAGTTCTATTATAATTCAATTTGTTTTCTGACATATTATCACCGTCCCAAAACTTGTATCATTATATCATTAAAAATACTTTTTTCAAGTGGAAATTTGAAAAGGACTGAATCAAACAATGATTCAGCCCTTTTTACCATGTTCTGACACCGTCAATGTGAATAAAACGTACGGTGTCAAAGTTATATGAGTCAAGCGGTTTATCTAAAACATCATAAGTGTGCGCAGCAACACGGATTGTTGGATAAACAGAAGTAATGACAGGTGTGTGATAATAGTCTCCGTTATACCGACCTAACTGCACTATATCACCGGGTTGCACCTGTGAACTATCTACTGCGTGTCCGAAAGGACCTACCGAACGATTGTTAACTAAAAAATCATATAAAAATTCAACGCCCGTCCAAGACGGCGTGCGGTCGGAAACAGAACGATAAAACCACCCAAACTGAGGAGTATAGTTCATTACTTTTGCACCGGCATATATACATTGTGATGCAAAGTTGGTACAATCACCGCCGATATTATCAAAATTATAGTAAGCCGGGTTTCTGCCTAATGCCCATCTATTTGCATAAGCAACAGCCGCTTCCCTATCGTAACCGATATTTCTCATAATAACACCTCAAATTATTATATGAGTGAAAAGCGATACTGTTCGGGTTTTTAAAAGCTAATAAAACTAAAAAAGCACCGACAAAGTCGATGCTTTTTTGCGAAAGGTTATACAAAATCTATACTATTTTGTTTTTGGTCTATGTGTTCGAACTACCGTATATATCAAGAAATCATTTCTCATTATTAAAAATTCTTTTTTCAATATCTTCAATTAACTCGCCGTTATATTTAAAATTTTGTGCAAACCAACCTGGTCCGTGAACGATGGATTCATTACCAGTGATTTTTCTTGCTAACTGTGTCATATAAAGAATTTCTCCATTAAATTCAATCTTTCTCCTGTTCGCAACTTTACACTTTACGGTGGAATCGTTTACATATTCTAATTCTGAATCATTTGGAATTTGCCAATCATCAAAAGTCCAATTAGAATGTCTTGCCTTTTTTTCCAACTGTATTTCTTCAGCAATTTCTTCAGCTTTTCTTTCGATAGGATTAGGTTCCCATTTTTTTAATCTGTTTGTGAAATTATGTATTTCTGAAATAGCCTCTAAAATTGAATATGCATCTTCAGCAGACATTGCATAAAATTCACGAACTCTCTTTTTACCATTAAAATTATCGATAGAGCGCAAATCAGGATTTAACTTATCTATGATAGAATGTATTCTTAAATCAGATAAACGTGAATCTACTTCATAAGTTGCATAGACTCGAAATGCAAATGGCGTACACTCACTATTGTTAAGTTGTTGAAGCCTGTTATTAACATTATCTGCATACCCTATTTTTACATAATCTGGGAAAGATGGGTTTGTCAGTATGTAAATATATCCTTTTGGATTTTCTTCATTTGAAAAATTAGAACTCATTTGTTGTTCTCCTTTGCAGTATTTAACGATGCTATCAACATTCGTTTTATTTCATCGGCAAGATTAAGTAAATCTTCAAAATTATAATCAAACAATTTTGTCCTTTTTAAAAGAGTAAGCCAATAAATGCTTTCACCCGTTTCTTTAAGTGAGATATGTAATTTAGAAATAAAATCAGCTTTACTATTACCATAAATAGCTTCATTTATATTTGCGCCAACACTAGTTGCAGAGCGAAGTAATTGTTTTGCAATAGTTGTATCCTTTCTTGTTTTAGAAAATTGCTCATAAAATAGAACTATTTGAGTTGCAAAATCAAGTGATTTTTCGAGTAATGGGCTGTTCATTTATTTCACCTCAATCTGAACTTTATCATAATTTATATCATAAATCAACGCTTTGTGAAGCAAAGCACCTTTTCTTTTACTTCTTCTCTCTTATCTTTTCTCTGGAAACGACAATTTAAGAGAAGAAAGAAGAATGAAAAGAGAAAAGTTAAGAGAACAAAAAGAAACGACAATCTTCTGTCGAAAATTGTCGTTTCTTTCTGGCGCGCTGAGAGGGACTCGAACCCCCGACCTACTGCTTAGAAGGCAGTTGCTCTATCCAGCTGAGCTATCAGCGCATTTTGGAGCAGGTGATGGGAATCGAACCCACGTAACCAGCTTGGAAGGCTGGAATTCTACCATTGAACTACACCTGCGTGTTTGCGACGGTGTATATTTTAGCATATACACCGTCGTTAGTCAAGTGAAAATTAAACAAATTCAAAAGAAATTTTTATACTTTCTCCAGCTGAAATCTTAAACTTATTGATATTCTTATCAGGATTATCAATGAGAATAGAAATCATCTTGTCCTCAATCAACTTTCTTATGAGTTTCTTCAAATCTCTGGCACCCGATGCCCTATCGCAAGATTCGGCTAAGAATTTGCAAACATTCTTGGAATATTCCAAATCGATACCGCGTTCTTTAAGCATAGGTCGCAATTCCTGCAAGGTCAACTCGGCAATTTTTATGAGTGAATCGGTATCAAGCGTATTGAAAGCAATAATCTCATCAACTCTACCGATAAACTCGGGTCTGAGGAAATCTTTGAGTGCCTTCATAGCCTTTTCTTTTGAGGCTTCACCCTGTGTCTTATTGAAGCCTAAAAGTGTACCGTTGTTGTCACTGCCTGCATTAGAGGTCATAACAATAACCGTGTTTTCGAAATTAACGGTTCTTCCCTGCGCATCTGTGATTCTACCATCATCGAGAATCTGCAAAAGAGTATTCATAATATCAGGGTGAGCCTTTTCAATTTCGTCAAAAAGAATAACTGAATAAGGTTTTCTGCGAATCTTTTCGGTCAACTGACCTGCTTCATCGTATCCGACATATCCCGGGGGCGCACCGATTAGTTTCGAAACGGCGTGCTTTTCCATATATTCGGTCATATCAAGACGGACAAGTGAATCGGGAGTGTCAAACATCTCTTTTGCCAGAGTCTTTACAAGTTCGGTTTTACCTACACCGGTAGGACCAACAAAGATAAATGATGCAGGTTTACGTTTGGCTGACAACTGAACACTTGATCTTCTGACGCCGAGTGCTACCGCCTTTACAGCTTCATCCTGACCAATAATGTGTTTTTTAAGGTTCTCTTCCAAAGAAGCCAGTTTTTCCAGATTGTTCTGCTTAATCTTGACAGCAGGAATACCCGTCCAAAGTTCAATTACGCGTGCCAAATCGTCATTGGTAACGGTATTATTTTTTGCCAATGATTCCTTATCGGCTAACTCTTTATTTACCTTCTCAATTTCATATTTTAATGTTGCAATTTTTTCGTAATCTGGACTTTCAACATTTTGCTGTAATTCACTTAATTGGGTATTTAACTCGTTTGCTTTTTTTGTTGCAAGATAGAATTCATCTATTGCTTTATTGCGCAAACAACAAGCTGCACAAGCCTCATCAAGCAGGTCGATAGCTTTATCGGGAAGGAATCGGTCATTTATATAACGTTCTGACAAAATAACCGCCATGCGAACAATTTCATCAGGTACTGTTACGCTATGATAACCTTCGTAATAGCTCTTGATACCAGTCAACATCTTCACGGAATCTTCCAAAGACGGTTCTTCGACGGTAACGGGCTGAAAACGTCGTTCTAACGCTGCATCTTTCTCGATATATTTACGGTATTCCTTAAACGTAGTAGCGCCTATAACCTGAATTTCACCGCGTGATAATGCAGGTTTCAAAATGTTACCTGCGCTCATCGAGCCTTCCGAGTCGCCCGCACCGACAAGATTATGCACCTCATCAATGAAGAGTATGATATTGCCTGCCGATTTCACTTCGTCAATAAGACCTTTGATACGGCTTTCAAATTGGCCTCTGAACTGTGTTCCTGCAACGAGACCTGCAAGGTCAAGTAAAAGTATTTCTTTATCCAAAAGCTTTGCAGGAGCGTTTTTTGTGGCAATTCTCATTGCCAGACCTTCGGCAATAGCAGTTTTACCAACGCCGGGCTCACCGATAAGACAAGGGTTGTTTTTAGTTCTGCGTGACAATATCTGAACGATTCTGTAAAGTTCTGCATCACGGCCAATTACAACATCAATTTCACCGTTACGTGCCTTTGCGGTTAAGTCTGTGCAGAATTGCGAAATAAACTTACGTTTATTTTTCTTTTTGTTTTCTTTCTTGTCCTTGTTTTTATCGTCATCAGTTTCGCTATTCTCTTTTGACTTTTCGATATTAGGCATACCGCCGAAAAGGTTGTTTAAAAAAGGAAAAGTAGCAGCACCGCCGGGTGAAAACGCGTCATCAGAATCATCATCAATATCTTCATCCATAGCCATAAGTCCTGAAAACTGTTCACTCATAGCTTCAATTTCTTCATCGGAAATATTCATGTTGCGAAGCATATCGTCAATAGGCTTAATCCCTGATTCCTTGGCACATACAAGACAAAGACCCTTCGGTTCTTCAATTTTTTCACCGCTTTGTGTCATTCCTTGGATAAAGACAACAGCGGGTCTTTTATTGCATTTATAACAAAGTTTCATTTTAAAGAATCTCCTTTTTCCTCACAAAGAGGACCTATACAAAATTAAACAATAATTCCTAAAATCAAGGAATCGGAAAACTGTTTTAAAAAATTGCTTAAAGCATTATTTTGCACAACGCAAAGGCACAAATATAAACAGTAAGTAATACTTAAAGAAATCACGGTTCCTTTTATAAATCCCAAAACCGCGCCGAGTTTAGAATTTACATTTCTTAACAACGGAAGTTTTGCAATTAAATTCAGTGCAGTTGCAACTAGTTTAAGAGAAATGATTGAAATAACAAAAATTATTATAAATAGTATAACCGAACAAATTTTAATACCTATTGGGTTTACTATTTTTTTCATAATCGAGTCTGTCATACGGGTACATGCAACATCTACCGCTTCATTAGACTGGAATTTTCCGTCGATTGCATCATTTAAGCCAAATCTGTTTGCCAAGGTTATTACCGAATCAGGTAATGTGTTTGCGAAAGCAGTTTCCTTTGATACTACAGTTTCGTTGACTGTATTCTCGACATCGGTGTATATACTTTTATAGACATTAGGTTCGATGACCGAAGTATATACAGGGCGTGACAAATAGTTCGATAAGGTGAATGCTATAAATAAAGCGATAACAACGCAAAAAAGACTGATAAATTCCTTAATAAAACCGCGTTTTAGTCCAATAATCGTAAAAATTGTGACTAAGAGGACAATAAATAAATCAACTATCATACATTACTCTCCCGAAATGAGATTTACTGCTTTCATTTTGGAACTGTCGACAGTTATTACTGTATCATTATCGCAAGCCGATATAAATAACGGTTTAATATCACAGACGGTTGTAGCAAGCAAATTTCCGGAAAAATCATACATAAAAATTTTTTCATTGGAAAGAACCATGATGTTCTCCTCGGTAACAGTACAATCCGTTACCTTAGAGTTGAAAGGAACAGATGCAACCTTTGAGCCTTCATCATTCAAAACCAAAACGGTATTGATGGTTTCATTATCACCTCGTCCGTATACGATAGACATCATACCGTCTTTGGTGATCTCAATGTTTCTGATATTTCCTACAATACCCAAGTCAACAGGTGCGCCATCAGACCACGGAATCATATAAGCATTGTTCAAGCCGTGCGCAACAAAGTAGTTTTTATTGACTGTTCTTACCGATGACACCAGTCCGTTGTTCTCATATTTTGCAACGGGTGAAGGATTGTCAAAATTAAAAACGCAAACCGAAGAAACATAGGCTCCGTTTTTCGCATTAAGTAAGGTTAGTGCAATAGATTTTCCGTTTTCCGCAACTGTAACATCAGTGATATAGTTGTTTGCGGAATTCCAAGTATAAAGCAGTTCGTTATCTTTATTATATACACTAACAGTGCCTCGATATGAATCGGAAGTGGTTACGACCGCGTAGGTTCCATTTCGTGCAATATCGGCAGAAATAATTGTGTTCTTATACTCAGTGGAATAAAGCTCTGTTGAATAGTTAAAAATTTTGAGGCCATAACGGTCAAAATCATAAACTAAGAATCGTGCCGCGGAAACTTCTAATTTAGGGTTAGAAAGTCCGTGAGAAGCCGCTTGGATTAGTTTTCCGTTTTCGTTATAAACTTCAAAGTATGTTTTATTTAAAATACACGAAATGTTGCCGTATTTTAAATACTCAGTGGGGTTTGCAGCATAAAATGTTACCGGTAATTCACCGCTTCCAAGAGCCGCATATCCGTTTTGTACAGCTTCAACAAGACCGGTTGGCAACAAAATATGTGCAACAATTAAAGCGATAATAATAACAAATATAACCGAGAAAACAACAATTTTAATTATTTTGTTGCGTCTTCTTGTACCGTTGATTACCTGCAATTTTGAGGTTTCGGCATTATCCCCTTTTTTCGCATTATTTTTCTTTTTGTTAGAAGAGATTTTTTTTCTTATATTATGTACAGCGTTTTTTATTGAAAGCTTTTTAGTGTTCTTTTTATTATTTTTAGTTGCCATTATACTTCCTCGCTTTCAAAAAAAGAATAGTGAACTTCTGACAAAAACAAACCGTTTGCTTTGGCGGTGGGACCGCACTTTTCGCGGTCTTTTGATTCAATAATCAAAGGTATCTCATCAGGGCTGATACGATCTGTGCCGACCTCCAAAAGTGTACCGACAATTATCCTTACCATATTGTAAAGAAAGCCGTCTGCTGTGATTTTAACGGTTATAATGTCACCCGATTTACTTACTGAACATTCGGTTACTGTTCTTATTGTATCTTTTACAGATGAACCTGCTGAACAGAAACCGCAAAAGTCGTGTTTTCCGCGAAATTTCAGTGCCGCAGAGTTCATTTTATCAACATCGAGTTTAAAACCGAAACGGTAGCTGTATTTTTCCCAAAAAGGATCCCTTAAATTCGAGTTGAGAATTTTATAAGAGTAAGTTTTACCCAAACAATTATACCTTGCGTGGAAATCATCAGGTACAAAACGGCAGTTTACTGCCGAGATATCATTTGGCAAATGGGTATTAAGTGCTAAGCAAAGTTTGTTGTTAGGAATAGTGCTGTCTGTATCAAAATGAAAACAGAACATCTCTGCGTGAACGCCTGAGTCTGTTCTACTGCAACCGGTAACATCAGGTGCGGGAAATCCTAAAACGCAACCTAACGCATTTTGCACAGTACTTTGCACAGAAACATCATTCGGTTGAACTTGCCATCCACAATAGGCAGTACCGTCATATTTAATTGTCATAAGACGACGTGCCATAACGTTCCCCATTCCTTAAAACAATGCAATAATTGAACCATAATAAATATTTAATAGTATTACCGCGGCGAAAAATACAATAGAAATTACCGCCACTATCACATCTCGATATGAATATCGCATAATCTTATACTTTGTTCTTCCCACTCCGCCGTTGTAGCATCGGCATTCCATAGCCTCTGCCAATTCATAAGCGCGTCTGATGGACGAAATAAGAAGAGGTATTAAAATAGGTAAAAGTGCCTTTACCCTTTTAATGATACTTCCCGATTCCATATCGGCTCCGCGAGCTTTTTGCGCATTCATGATTTTCTGAGTTTCTTCAATGAGTGTAGGAATAAATCTTAAAGCGATAGTCATTACCATAGCCATCGTGTGAACGGCATTCGAGAGTCCTATAAACTTCAAAGGTTTTAAAAGACTTTCAATAGCTCCCGTCAGCGATGTTGGTGAAGTTGTATAACTTAAAATTGCACTCGAAAGAATCAAAAGTATGATTCGAAATGCCATAAAAGCTGCACGGCTGATACCGTCGGTTGTAATGGTGAATATCCACCAGTCAACAAGTGTTGTTCCGCCTTTTGTATAAAAAATATTAAGGATTGCAGTTAAAATAACGATCAATAAAATCGACTTAATGTTCTTCAAATACATTGTTATGCCAATTTTAGACAAAAGCATAGATGTAAATATAAGAACAGAAAGAAGTGCTAAACCTAAAAAGTTGCTCGAAACAAACAAAAAAACAATAAGAGATACAAGCAACAAAAGTTTTGTTCTCGGGTCCAATTTATGAATAATTGAGCCTGTGTTTATAAACTGTCCGAAGGTGATGTCACTAATCATTCTTAACACCTCCGCGTTTAAGATTTATAATACTATCATACAAAGCATCTACGGTAAAGATGTTTTTCGGAATGTCAAAGCCTTTTTCGTTGAGAGCGATAGCAACACGTGTGATATGCGGGATATCGAGACCGATTTCAACTAATTTTTCGGCATTCGAAAATACGTTTTCTACCGTATCAAACATCTGTACCTTGCCTTTCGACAAAACAAGAAGTTTATCAGCAACCTTTGCCATATCTTCCATACTGTGCGAAACAATAAGAACTGCCGCACCGGTACGTTTTCTGTACTCATCAATACGTGATAAAATGAGATCTCTACCCTTCGGGTCAAGACCTGCGGTGGGCTCGTCCAAAACGAGAACCTCGGGCTTCATCGCAAGAATACCGGCAATAGCAACCCTTCTTTTTTGTCCTCCGGATAAATCAAAGGGTGATTTTTGCATAAGCTCAGGCTCTAATTCAACCAATTCTGCGGCCTCTTTTACTCTTTTTGAAACCTCATTTTCAGACAATCCCATATTTTTAGGGCCGAATGCGATATCAGCCTCAACAGTTTCCTCAAAAAGTTGATACTCAGGATACTGGAAGACAAGACCTACTTTGAATCTTATTTCGGATATTTTTTCGTACTCGGTCCAGATATTTTTGCCGTGAAGTAGCACTTCACCGCTTTCGGGTTTAATCAGGCCGTTTAATTGCTGAACAATGGTCGATTTACCCGAACCCGTATGACCGATAACACCGATGATCTCACCTTTTTCAACCGAAAAGGAAACATCATTAACGGCGTGGCTTACAAACGGAGTACCTTTACCGTATGTGTAAACCATATTTTTGACTTCTAAAATGGACAATCAAGATTCCTCCTGTAAGATACGGGTCACTGCCCTGACACAATCATCTACTGTCAATACGTCGATTTTAGGGTCAATGCCTGCACTTTTGAGTTTAGAGATAAGTTCGGCAGGTTGAGGTACATCAAGACCTGCTTCTTTAACAGTTTCGGTTTGTGAAAAAACTTCCTCGGGTGTACCGTCGAGTATGATTTCACCCTTGTTCATAACTAAAATTCGGTCAGCCAAAGCCGCCTCATTCATATAGTGTGTAATTAAAATCACGGTAATGTTCTTCTCTCGGCAGAGAGACAAAATAACGTCCATTACCTCTTTTCTGCCTTTCGGGTCAAGCATGGCAGTCGGTTCGTCAAAGACAATGCATTTAGGTTCCATAGCAATAATTCCGGCAATTGCAACACGTTGCTTTTGTCCCCCGGAAAGATTATGAGGTGCCGAACTCCTGAATTCCCACATACCGACCGATTTCAAGGCGTTTTCAACGCGTTTCTGCATTTCCTTGTGCTCGATGCCTAAATTTTCGAGTCCGAATGCAACATCTTCATCAACAACTGTGGCTACCAACTGGTTGTCAGGATTTTGGAACACCATACCTACGGTACGTTTAATGTCAATCGAAAGTTCCTCATCGGAAGTATCCATTCCGCATACAAGCACCTTGCCTTTTGTTGGAACAAGCATACCGTTAAGTAACTTAGCA
Source organism: Acutalibacteraceae bacterium (assembly GCA_045647525.1). GTDB lineage: Bacteria > Bacillota > Clostridia > Oscillospirales > Acutalibacteraceae > UMGS172. The sequence continues at coordinate 3,501 of JAZRMK010000031.1, read as the reverse complement.
AAAGTGGATTTTCCGCTTCCGTTATGGCCCAATACGGCAATAAACTTACCTTCTTCAAATTGAACGCTCAGATCCTTTATAACAGCAGTTGTGCCGTCATCATTCTCATATTCAAATGTTATATTTTGAACACTGATAAAGTTTTCCATTATTTTCCCATCCAAACAGTTGTGCATCCGCAAGGGAGTGCTAAATCCTTTTCGGTGATTTTAAGTCCAATCTCTTCTGTTGCAACACTTCCATCGCGTTTACCTATAACAATGTTTTTAACCATATAATTTATAATAGTCGGTGAAATTCCGCCGGAATATGAATTGAGAAGGAAAAACAGTGCATCGTCGCTCAAAATCTGTGAAGTAAGTTCAAGTAATTCCTGCAACTGCTGCTCTATCTTCCAAACCTCACCGTTAGGACCTCTGCCATACGACGGCGGATCCATAACGATGCCGTCATATTTATTGCCTCTGCGGATTTCACGAGCAATAAATTTCAAACAATCGTCAACTAACCATCTTACAGGACGGTCGCTGACCCCCGAAGCAACAGCATTTTCCTTAGCCCAAGACACCATTCCTTTCGAAGCATCAACGTGGGTCACCGAAGCACCAGCTTTAAGACAAGCGATGGTTGCTCCTCCTGTGTATGCAAATAAATTAAGTACCTTTATAGGTCTGTTTGCGTTTTTTATGGCGTTTCCCATAAGTTCCCAGTTGACTGCTTGCTCGGGAAAAAGTCCGGTGTGCTTAAAATCCATAGGTTTTAAACGAAAAGTCAGATCTTTAAAATCAACCGACCAGACATTCGGTACTTTTTTTAAGGTTTCCCAATGACCACCACCGCTTGATGAACGGTGATATTTAGCGTGTGCGTTTCTCCATAACGGATTTTTGCGTTCACCGTGCCACATGACCTGCGGGTCGGGTCTTATTAAGATTATATCTTTCCAACGTTCCAAGCGTTCACCGTCAGAAGCGTCGATAAGTTCGTAATCGTTGAAATCAGTAACTACTCTCATTTTGCTGTTTTTTCCTTAATAACATCGGCAACAGAATGTGCCAGATCATTGATATGAATAATATCTTCGCCTTCTATCATAACACGGATAAGCGGTTCAGTACCCGATGCACGAACCAAAATACGTCCATTGTCACCAAGTTCTTTCTCAACAGCCTTGATCGAGTTAATGATATCTTCATCGGTCTTTATAAGACCTTTGAGTTCGTTTTTAACAGTGACATTGACAAGCACCTGAGGAAATGCAGTCATAACAGAAGCAAGCTCAGAAGCTGATTTACCTGTTCTTGCCATAGCAGCAGCAAACTGCAAGCCTGACAACTGACCGTCACCTGTTGTTGCGTACTTTTTGAATATAATATGTCCCGACTGTTCGCCGCCGATGCTGAAATCGTTAGCTAACATATTTTCGAGCACGTATCTATCGCCAACACCTGTTTCGGCTATATCAATGTCATTTTCTTTTGCGAATTTTTTGAATCCGATATTGGTCATAACAGTAACGACCGCAGTGTTTCCGTTCAACTGACCGAGACGTTTAAGCTCTTTTGCAAAGACGGCAATCATCATATCACCGTCAATGATCTGACCCTTTTCATCAACCGCTAAGCAACGGTCACTGTCACCGTCAAAAGCCAAACCTAAATCAACGTCGTGTGCATTAACAAAATCGATAAGGTTATCCATGTGTGTTGAACCACAATGTTCGTTAATGTTAACGCCGTCGGGGTTGTAATGCATCATATAACAGGTTGCACCCATAGAGGTGAATATCTTTTCGGCGGTCTTAGATGCACAACCGTTAGCACAGTCGATGGCTATCTTCATACCGTCAAGACGTACACCGTCTTCAATCGATCCAATAACATGTTCGATGTATTTATCGCGGTAATCGTGTCGCATATAAATGCTTCCGACATTACCGCCTGTCGGCAATTGGATCTCAACAGCATTATCAAGTACTATTGCCTCGATCTCTTCCTCAATAGCATCGGGTAGCTTATAACCCCTATTATCGAAGATTTTGATGCCGTTATATTCGCAAGGATTGTGAGATGCAGAGATCATAACACCTGCATCTGCGGCGATTTCGGGAATTAGATATGCTACCGCAGGAGTGGGAATAAAGCCCAAAAGCACAACATCTGCACCAAAAGAACACATGCCTGCTGCCAAAGCCATTTCAAGCATTGAAGATGATATTCTTGTATCTTTACCTATAACAACCTTGGGTCTGATGCTGGTATGTCTTGTTAAAACGTAAGCTGCGGCACGGCCAATCTTCATAGCCATTTCGCAAGTCAATTCTTTATTGGCGATTCCTCTTACGCCGTCAGTTCCAAATATTCTTCCCATAGTATTTCCCTCTCTTAAATAAAGTTAAAGTGAAAGTTGTTCTGCTGAAGTATTATTACCTGTATATGCAATACCTAAATGTTCATAAGCCGCTTTTGTTACGCAACGTCCTCTGTGTGTACGTGAAAGATAACCTATCTGCATCAAATAAGGCTCATAAACATCCTCAATAGTGACCGCTTCTTCGCCAAGGGCTGCTGCCAGCGTTTCAAGACCAACGGGACCACCATTATAAGTGTTTATTATAGTAGACAACATTTTTCTGTCAAACTCATCAAGACCCAATTCGTCAATTTCAAAACGCTTTAACGCCGACTGTGCAACTTCTTCTGTGATAACGCCGTCATACTCGACCTGCGCAATATCGCGGACACGTTTTAACAGTCGATTTGCAATTCTCGGTGTGCCTCTTGACCTCGACGCGATCTCCAAAGCACCATCCTCATCGATTTCCAACCCTAAAATTCCTGCCGAGCGATGAACAATACCTGCCAACTGCTCGGGAGTATAAAGTTCGAGTCTTAAAAGCACTCCAAATCTATCACGCAACGGTGCGGTTAACTGACCTGAACGCGTAGTAGCACCGACAAGTGTAAAGTGCGGCAGATCAAGTCTTATTGACCTTGCCGAAGGACCTTTGCCTATGATGATATCAAGTGCAAAATCTTCCATTGCGGAATAAAGAACTTCCTCAACACTTCTTGACAAGCGGTGAATTTCGTCAATAAACAAAATATCACCTTCATTAAGATTTGTGAGCAAAGCCGCCAAATCGCCCTGTTTTTCAATAGCGGGACCGGATGTAACTCTTAAATTAACACCCATTTCGTTAGCGATAATGCCTGCCAAGGTTGTTTTACCCAGTCCGGGAGGTCCATATAAAAGGCAGTGGTCAAGTGATTCGCCACGGAGCCTTGCAGCCTTCATATAAATGTCAAGATTCTCCTTAACCTTGTCCTGACCGATGTAATCAAGTAAGGTCTTAGGTCTTAACGATTTATCAATATCAGTGTCCAACGAGGTAAATTCGGGAGCAACTATTCGACTTTCAAAATCAGTTTCAGCCATTTTTTACACCTCTTAATAAATTGTTGAAAGCAGTTTTAGAGCCTGCTTGATAATATCTTCGGT
>JAZRMK010000030.1:0-29922 GCA_045647525.1 Acutalibacteraceae bacterium | reverse complement strand
CAAGATGCTCCTGCGTCCCCTTTTCAGGCACGACCACCGTGACATTTTTGCCAAGCCGTTCAGTCAACCAACGCTCTATCAACAGTTTATCCTCGACCTCGCCGTCAACGGTCACTCTCGGGGGGATTCGGTCACGCATTGAATAATACTGCTTTATAAACTCTGCTCTTGCAGTCTCCTTTTCAAAAACGGCATCAACTATAAACTCTTCTCGGTCTATCAGTTTTCCGTCGTTAAAATTAAACACCTCAAAGCAGGCGGCTTCGTTAGACACCGCAAGCGCTATAATATCCTGCTGTTTATAAAGTGAACTGTAAATTTTCTGGCGGTCACCTATTTTTTCGATAGCCGAGATCTTATCACGCAATTTTGCCGCCTTTTCAAACTCCAAATTTCCGGCAGCGGTATTCATTTGTTCGCGCAGAGATTTCAAGGTATCAGCGGCACCTTCTTTTAAAAATTTCACTGCTTGAAGAACCGATTCCTTATATTCTGACTGACCTATCTTTTTAGCACACGGTGCCGAACAGTTCTTTATGTGAAAATTGAGGCAAGGACGGTTATTTCGGCTAATATCCTTCGGGAAAGACTTGCTGCACAGGGGTATTTTAAAAATCTTTTTAACACTGTCGATGGTTTCGTTAACAACATATCCCGACAAAAAAGGACCGATATATTCTGCCGATTTATCATTATTATCGAAGCTGGCAGTAATGCCGGGCCAATCACCGCCCGTTATTTTTATATAGTGGTATCCCTTATCATCTTTAAGCAGAATGTTATACTTGGGTGAATGTTGTTTTATGAGGGAGCATTCCAGTACCAATGCTTCAAACTCACTGTCGCAAATAATATACTCAAAATCCTCAACATTTGACACCATCTTTTTAACCTTATCATTATGCTGATTACCTGCTCCGAAATACTGCGAAACTCTTGATTTTAGTTTTTTTGCCTTTCCGATATATATAATTTCCCCGGATTTTGAATGCATTATATAAACACCGGGTAGTAAAGGCAGACTCATGGCCTTTTCCCTTAAAACTTTTATTCTGTCATCCGTCACGCCATAAGCCCCCCTTTCTTGATTTTGACAATACTATGACAAAAACTATATAGACATACGAATGTCAAGAAAACACAACGCAGTTATTATAACGATAATTGATACGCTAATCTCGGTTCACCGTTTTCGAGGTGTATTATACCGCATCTTTTGAAGCCCAGCTTTTCAAGTGCCCGTTGCATAACGGTATTCTGCTCATGTGTATCGATTTTTATGTTCTTGCTCCTTTGGGTTGCAAAATCGACTGCGGTTTTTAATATTCCTTTGGCTCTGCCCGACGACGCAACTCTGTGAATCACGGCATAAGGGTCAGAATTCAGCCACTCACCGTCTATAAAAAGATAATCATTATCAGGACCTAAGGCAAACATAAACACGCCCTCAATACGTCCGTCACAATCAACAACGTAGAGTTGTTTTTTAAGAATATCCTCTTTTAAAAGACTCTCGGGCGGGTATTTGCCGTCACCCCACTGATGAGGATTTCCGTTATCACTCATAAAACGTCTTGCGATACTGTAAACCTCAACTATTTCGCTAAGGTCAGCAAGTGTTGCAATTCTTACCGTCATCTTTTAACCTCAACAGCCTTTTCCATTACGGTCTTTAAGGGTGCAAAACCCATCTTTTCATAGAACTTCATTGCCGATTCATTTAAAGACCACACATTCAATGTCACGGCATCAACACCCTCATTTTCAGCAACAGACATAACGTGTTCAAAAAGCTTTGTGCCGATGTGCTTACCACGGCATTTTTCATCAACGCACAGATCGTCAATATAGAGTTCACGGCGGTCACACAGTATGTGACTGTTCTTTGTTTCTTTATAAATGCAGAACGCATAACCGACCACACCCAATGCTTCGTCCTCGGCGATAAAAACGGGTGTTAAGTCATTTTCGAAAATTGCCAACAATTCCTCATCGGTGTACTTTTTCGTGCCCGAAATGAAAATGTCGGGACGCCCCGAAGCGTGTACCATCAACACCTGACACAGCAGGTCGTTCACACGTGCTAAATCGTTTTTGTCTGCTCTTCTGATAACCATTTTTCGCGCCTCATTTAATCGGATTTTAAATTATTATAACATTTATTTTTTCATAATACAATAAAAAAGCAGTCTTACGACTGCCTTTTGCCAATTTGATTATTTTAGTGTATTAAAAAATACCTTTATTATATTTAATCATCGCATAAAACGCCACTACTATACCAGCAATTAAACCGACAACCGCAATAACTTCACCAACAATGTTTAAACTAACACTGTTAAAACTTTGGGCTATAAACGCAACAACACTTCCAACAATAATGCCGAACGCTATAATGAACATCGCCGTTCCGCAAAGTCTGCCAAAAGGTTCTTTGTCTTCTTCGCTGACTCTTTTACGGTGATACTTATGAATAGTGGAAATATTACCTTTGAAGTTAAGTGTACCAATGACAATAAAGACAACGCCAACTATCAATGCAACAATCAAATCAGTCATAACTCTTCTCCTTAGAAATAAGTGCAACCGTTTCGACGTGCCCTGTTCTTGGGAACATATCAACAGGGATTGCTTTAACCGTTTCGTAGCCTAATGTTTTAAAGATTTTGCAATCTCTTGACAAAGTGGCTGAATCGCAAGAAACGTATACCACTCTTTCGGGTGAAAAGGCGGTTGCGACCGTTTCTATCAATGATTCGTCACAACCCTTTCTGGGCGGGTCGAGAATTATAACATCAGGTTTGATTCCTTTTTCGCTCAGCACTTTTGCAGCACCTGCGGCATCATCACAGAGAAATTCTGTATTTGTAAAGCCGTTGGCTTTTGCATTGAATTTAGCATCCTCGACGGCCTGTTCAATTATCTCAACACCAATTATTCTTTTCGCCTTACTTGCCATTGAAAGACCGATAGTTCCTGCACCACAGTAAAGGTCAAGCACCGTTTTACCTTCGGGTTCGGCATACTCCGCAGCCTTCTTATAAAGCAGTTCTGCCACATCGTGATTTACCTGGTAGAAAGACAACGGTGAGATGCGGATTTTAACACCGCAAAGCACATCAGTTATATGGTCAGAGCCGTAAACAGTAACGCATTTTTCACCCAAAATAACATTGGTCTTCTTTTTGTTTATATTAACAACAACCGACTTTAAATCATCACCGAAAGCCTCTTTAAAGCATTCAACGAGCTTTGCCGAAAACGGCATTTCATCAGAGTTTATAACAACACACGCCATTACTTCACCCGTTACATTGGCACGGCGCAGATATAAATGCCGCACAACACCTTTATTTGCTGCCTCGTCATATATTTCAATATTATTCTCAATTAAAAACTTTTTAAAAATTTTTACAGCCTTTGAAAAACACTCGGGTTGAAGTTCGCATTTCGGACAGTCAACAACACGGTGACTGTGCGGTGCGAAAAAACCGATATCAATACCCGATTCGGTCTTTGCAACAGGATACTGACATTTATTGCGATATCCGTCGGGAGAAAGTGTGATAATAGGCTCCATTTCGGGTTCAACACCGCCAATGCGTTTTAAATTATTACACACTGCATTGGCTTTTAATTCCGACTCAAATGCATAATCAATGTGGCGAAAAGCACATCCGCCGCATTTTTTAAAGCTTTCACAACCGTCTGCAATTCTTTTTGATGATGGCAACAGAATTTTATGCACCTTTGCGAACGCACAGTTGGATTTAACCTTTAAAATATGCGCTTCGATAACATCACCAGTAACGGTTTCGGGAACGAAGACAGCAATGCCTTCGTAATGACCAACACCGCTCCCCTGCAAAGTTACGTCGGTAATATTCAATTCAACAATATCATTTTTCTTCATAAATTTTACCTTTGAATATTATTTTAAAAACCGTTAACAATAATTTCGAGAAAAGGAGTTGATAAAATGTTTGATAAGTTATGTCTTATTCTCTTAATCGTCGGCGGATTGAATTGGGGCAGCATCGGACTTTTCCAATTTGATTTAGTCGCTTGGTTGTTCGGCGGTCAGGACGCACTGCTCAGCCGAATCGTTTACACAGTTGTAGCTCTTTCAGCCGTTTGGTGCATTTCACTCTTGTTCCGTGACAACACCGAAGCCGGTGACGGCAACGACATTCCGATGGCAAAAGATATGTAATCTGTGTTTAAAGGGACGGGACTTTCCGTCCCTTTAATTTTATTTGCCTGTCCATCTGCCCTTTGCTTTAAATTGCTTTTTAGCGGTGTTTTTGCCTGATTTCGACCTGTTTCCGACAGTCTTCCCATTTGTCGTCTGATTTTTTGAAGGTCCTGCTATAAGACAGTCAGGTCCCACACCTATCAGTTCGGTTCGACCCGCGTCACGAAGTGCTTTCAAAACTATCGGTCGGTTTTCAGGTTTAAAGTACTGCAACAAAGCCCTTTGCTCTGCTTTTTGAGAAGGAGTTTTAGGTACAAAAACCTTTTCGAGAGTATAAGGGTCAAGTTCGGTATAATACATAGCCGTAGAAATTGTTCCCGGTGTTGGATAAAAATCCTGCACCTGTTCGGGTCGCATTTTGTTTTGTTTTAAAAACAGCGCTAAATCAATGGCATCGGTCAGTCGGCAACCCGGATGACTGGACATCAAATACGGTACGAGATACTGCTCCTTACCGATTGATTTAGTGATTTTATAGAATTTTTTGACAAATCTGCGGTATGTTTCGATATGCGGTTTGCCCATCTTATCCAACACAAAATCGGAACAATGCTCGGGGGCTACCTTTAACTGACCGCTAACGTGATGTTCAACCAACTCTTTGAAAAACTCATCAGACTTATCCTCTAAAAGATAGTCGAAACGGATACCGGAACGTATAAAGACCTTCTTGACACCTTTTATCGCACGGATTTTGCGCAACATTTCTAAATATTCAGAATGGTCAGCTTTCAAGTTGGGGCAAACCTTGGGAGCTAAACACTTTTTACCCTTACAGAGACCGTTTTTTTGTTGCATCTCGCAAGACGGATGGCGGAAATTGGCAGTAGGTCCCCCGACATCATGGATATAGCCTTTGAAATGCGGATTTCTTGTTAGTAATTCAACCTCTTTTAAAACCGATCCTTCACTTCTTACAGCAATCTGTCTGCCCTGGTGATAGGCGATCGAACAGAAATTGCACGCGCCGAAGCAACCTCTGTTATGGGTTACAGAGAATTCAACCTCTTTAATCGCCGGCACTCCGCCCTTATCCTCATAACTTGGATGGTAGTATCGCATATACGGCAGAGCATAAACCTTATCCAGCTCTTCGGTTGTAAGAACACGCATGGGCTTATTCTGGACTACATATTGGTCACCGTGCTTTTGCAACAAACGTTTGCCTCTTACAGCATCCTGCTCATCGTATTCGACCCTCGTCGCCACAGCGTACTGACGCTTTGAAGCACATACTTCTTCAAACGAAGGAACCTTCAACGCGTTTATTCCAACAGCACTATCGGTCACAAAGGCTGTACCGTCAATGTCAGTTATTTCATTTACGGGCACACCGTCTGCAAGTTTTTTTGCAATAGCCACGGTCTGCAACTCACCCATACCAAAGCTGAGAATATCGGCTTTTGAATCAATAAGTATTGACGGTAAAACCTTATCTTCCCAGTAATCATAATGGGCAAAGCGGCGCAGAGAAGCCTCTACCCCGCCTATAATCAACGGCACATCGCCATAAACCTCTCGCACCATGCGGCAATAAACCGTAACTGCACGGTCGGGTCTTTTGCCTGCAACACCGCCGGGAGTATAGTAATCGTCACTTCTGCGCTTTTTAGCCGCAGTGTAGTGATTCACCATCGAGTCGATGTTGCCGGAATTGACCATAAAGCCTAAACGAGGTCTACCGAAAACCGTTATACTGTTTTTATTTTTCCAATCCGGTTGTGCAATAATACCAACCCTATAACCTACATTTTCAAGCACACGCGAAATGATGGCGGTGCCGAAAGACGGATGGTCAACGTAAGCGTCGCCCGTAATTATACAGAAATCGACACTGTCCCATCCTCTTTCCAACATATCCTTTTTAGATATGGGTAAATATCCGTTACTCACTATCGGACTGACCTGCTTTCATTTCTAATAAACTTTCCTTTGAAATCAGAACCTTACGAGGCTTAGAGCCTTCATACGGACCTACTATTCCTCTTTCTTCCATCTGGTCAATGATACGGGCTGCACGCGCATAACCGAGTTTCAACCTTCTCTGCAAAAGAGAGGTAGAAGCCTGTCCTGCATCAACAACACATTCGATAGCTGCATCGAGCATAACGTCACCGTCATCCTCAACCGCATCCTCAGGCATACCGCTTTTGGCAGCCTTTTCCTTTGCGGCTTGACGTTCTATCTCGTTCATAACGTCCTCGTCATACTCGCTTCTAAGGTCACTCTTCAGATAGTTAACGACCTTCTCAACCTCAGCATCACTGACAAAACAACCCTGAATTCTTTCGGGCTTGATAGCGCCTGTCGGGAAAAAGAGCATATCACCCTTACCCATCAGTTTTTCTGCACCGCCGATATCGATAATGGTCTTACTGTCAACCTGCGAGGAGACCGCAAATGCAATACGCGTAGGAATATTCGCCTTAATAAGACCCGTAACAACATCAACCGACGGACGCTGGGTCGCAACGATCATATGCATACCTGCGGCACGAGCTTTTTGCGCTATACGGCAGATAGAATCTTCAACCTCTCTGGGTGAAGTCATCATAAGATCGGCAAGCTCGTCGATAACGATAACGATATGCGGCAATTTCATCATATCATCACGTTTTGCTGCCTGCTCGTTGTATCCGCTTAAATTTCTGACGTGATATTCGTCAAACAACTTATATCTGCGTTCCATCTCCATAACCGCCCAGCCAAGAGCTCCTGCGGCTTTTCTGGGGTCGGTAACAACGGGTACTATCAAGTGAGGAATACCGTTATAAATACTGAGTTCAACAACCTTCGGGTCGATAAGCAAAAGCTTTACCTCTTCGGGATTTGCCTTATAAAGTATACTCATGATCATTGAGTTGATACATACCGATTTACCTGAGCCGGTAGCACCTGCAATAAGTCCGTGAGGCATCTTGGCAATATCGGTAACCCTCTGCTCACCCGAAATATCCTTACCGAGTGCCATCGAGATCTTGCTCTTCGAATTCGAAAAAGCCTGAGAATCAATGATTTCACGAATCTTAACGACACTGTTGTTCTTATTGGGAACCTCAATACCCACGGCAGGTTTATTGGGAATAGGTGCCTCAATACGCACGCCGGCGGTAGCAAGGTTCAAAGCAATATCGTCTGCCAAATTAGTGATCTTACTGATTTTAACACCAGCCGCAGGTTGAAGTTCATAACGCGTTACCGAAGGACCGCGGCTGATATTGATGATTCTCGATTCAACGCCAAAACTGCGCAGTGTATCAACAAGCAAAGTTGCAGTTTGTTCAAGCTCTGCGGTAATACTCTTTGTACTTTCAACCGTAGGCTCAGACAAAAGCGAAATAGGCGGATACTTATACTCGGTTTGCTGAGTTTCAATGGAAATAGCGCTACCTTCGTTAAGTTCAAGTTCCATTTTTTTGGTCTCGTCGGCAATAGACCCCTTTCCATCTGCCTCTGCGTTGACCTTGTTGATAATGTCGGTCATATCAGCACCGCCATTATTTGCGCGACTCTCAGCCTCAAATTCACTGTCAGCTCTTTCAGCCACTGCGGGAGCAATTTTAGAAACCGCAGCAGCAACAGCGGCATTAGCAGCCTTTTCACCCTTAGAATCGGATGTAATATCCTCCATTCCCTCTTTATCGAGTTCACGGTATTTCTTAACTACTCCGCGACGTTTTTCATCAAGAGAAAGTCTGCGCTTGGGTTCACGTCTTACAGGCTCCTCATCATCAAGAGGAATATCGATAACAGGTGTAGAACGTCTGCGTTCAACCTGATCATTATATGCAGTTTCAACCGCCTGATATGTGGACTTAACGGGCTTACTCAAAGCTCTGTAAAGTGCCATAAGGGTGGTGCCCGACATTATCATAACTGCGGCAAAAATAAGCAGAGCACAAACTATCCATGCTCCCGGATTCTTCAAAAGATAATACATCGGATACCCGAAAAGCGCTCCGAAAAATCCACCATTTTTATTGCCTGCTATGTATGAACGCTTAATACAATCACCGAAATTGGCACTGTTAGGCGAAATTGCAATTATGTTCGCAAAAGCCGATATAAGAACCATAAGAATCAACATTTGGATAATTCGCAACAACGGTTTTCCGTTAAGTTTTTCCATAGCCACAAGAACGGAAATCGTTCCCAAAACCACAGGCAACGTGTAACCGAAGAAACCAAACGTTCCCAAAAAGAAATTATGCATAACAGTCCAACCCGCTTCACCCGGTATAATGGCAACCAAAAGCCAGAACACCGAAAGTGTAAACATAAGAACCGAAACCATCTGACGCTGTGCAACACTTGTAGCAACATCTGTGTTCTTGGAACGTGAAGTTGTTTTCTTACTGCTTTTCTTCTTTGTGTTTCCCATATAAATGTTACCTCTCCCATTAAAGAAACTTTTATGTATTATCCGAAAGGTGTTTTACCCTTCGGAATTTTCTATCATTTTGTAAAGTTCGCTCAACGCATCCGAAAGACTGCCGATCTTATCAATAAGACCGCACTCCACCGCCATTTTGCCGTCTAAAACCGTACCCATATCGGTGGTTAATTCGTCGGTATTAAGCATCATATCGGAAAATTTTTGTGCAGATACATTAGAGTTGGCCACCACAAAATCCGTAATGCGTTTTTGCATTCTTTCAAAAAAATCCAACGTCTGCGGAACGCCGAGAACCAACCCATTTGAGCGTACCGGATGCACCGTCATAGTTGCAGACGGCACTATAAATGAACATTTGGCAGAAACCGCCAACGGCACACCTATCGAATGACCGCCGCCCAAAACCAAAGAGACGGTGGGCTTGCTCATACCGGCGATAAGTTCGGCAAGTGCCAACCCTGCCTCAACATCACCGCCGACGGTATTGAGAATGATCATCATACCCTTTATGGATTTATCCTCCTCAACCGAAACAAGTTGCGGGATAACGTGTTCATACTTGGTAGTCTTTGCATCGGACGGTAAAACGCTATGTCCTTCAATCTGACCGATAATGGTAAGACAGTGAATCGGATGTTTGCCTTTTGCAGTAACCGACCCCATATCCTCAATCGTTTGAAACTGACCTTTATCGTCGTCATTGTTATTATTACGGTCATTGTTATTGTTCTCTTCGGTGTCAACCTTGTTTTTGGCATTTTGAAAAAGCATATATAAAACCTTCTTTTTAGTTTTATGATATCATTCCCAAAACACGCATAACTATACAAATTTATATTACCACATTAAACACGACAATTCAAGTAAATTATACAATATATAGCAATAAATTTATCCTCTTACACCCACATTTGCGGTTTACGGAAAAATCCTTCATAAAATTCGCAGATACTTTTTGCAATAATTCCTGCTCGTTTAAACAACATCTCTTCTGTTTTTAAAAATTCGGTCGATTCGTTTGAAATACGCAAATTATCTACAATTATCGGCGAATATCTTTTAAAATTATCCCTTTCGTGAAGCGCGTTTATAAAAACGACCTTTTCTGAATCCACTTCTTCACAGTTACGTCTTATACTCGAAGCGATACGGAATGATACACTTTCAGGAGCAGTTGTATCGGTATAAATAAAAGATATTTTTGACGATACATTGTCGGTAGCCGAAAAAATCGGCAGATAAATCAAATTTTTATCAGTTTTACCGATTATTTTGTAATCCCATTCTATCCCTTTTTGCTTAAATATCTCTGCATCAATTCCGTTATACAGCAACAAACTTTGAAGAAACGGAAGAAAGATGTTTTCTAAATCTTGGGGCGTCTTTCCGTCAACGTAAACAGAGTCCTCCGAAAAGCCGTCTAACAGCAATACCGACGCCAAAAAAACCACCTCCATACTATTGTATGCAGGCGGTTTTGCGGTTGTCCGGACTATTTAATTGACCGAAAAACAAAAATCATTTTCTTTAAAACTGCAAACAACCCTGTCACCCGTTTTCACGGTTTTTTCAAGGATCTTTTCGCTTAAAGCATCCTCTATTTTGCTCGTAATTGCACGTCGTAACGGTCTGGCTCCATAATTTTCATCAAACCCCACTTCTGCCAATGCGTCCACTGCTGATTCATCAAAACAAATAGAGATATCCATATTCTCCATTCTTTCCTTTAAAGTATCGAGCATTTTTACAGCTATTTCTTTTATTTCCTCCTTGGTCAACTTATCGAATACAACCACATCGTCAACACGATTAAGGAATTCGGGTTTAAAGGTATTTTTAAGCTCATCGGTGATTTTTTGCTTTGCGTTGATATCACCAGGCATATCCCCGAAGCCAAGCATTCCTTTCTTATCCGTAAGATGCCTTGCACCGAGATTTGAAGTCATTATGATGACAGTATTTTTAAAGCTGACCGTTCTGCCTTGTGAATCGGTCAGAATTCCGTCCTCCAAAATCTGCAACAAGACATTAAAAACATCGTGATGCGCCTTTTCTATTTCATCAAAAAGCACCACGGAATATGGAGCCCTTCTTACCTTTTCGGTCAGTTGACCGCCTTCTTCAAATCCAACGTATCCGGGTGGAGAACCGATAAGACGGGATACATTGTGCTTTTCCATATACTCCGACATATCCAGTCGTACAATAGAGTTTTCGCTGCCGAACATCGCTTCTGCTAAGGCCTTGCAAAGTTCCGTTTTACCAACGCCCGTGGGACCTAAAAAGATAAACGAGCCGATGGGTCTTTTAGGGTCCTTCAACCCAACTCTTCCTCTTCTTATAGCCTTTGCTATAAGATTTACAGCCGCCTTTTGACCAACAATTCGATTACTTAATACCGTTTCTAATTTTAAAAGACGTTGGCTTTCCTCTTCCGTAAGGCTGGCTACCGGAATGCCTGTGTTTTGCGAAACGAGTTCAGCAATATTTTCCTCTGTCACTTTATCTGAAAACGGCCCCATTGACTTTCTTTCATTTCTTAGTGCCCTCAACTTTGAGGACAGTTCCTGTTGTCTGTCACGCAGGTTGGCAGCTTTTTCAAAATCCTGGTTTTCGATTGCCTCAATTTTCCCTGATTCAATGTTTTTAATTTCCCTTTCAAGCCTTTTCACCTCATCAGGTGTCACCGATTTTTTCAGTCTTACTCTTGAAGCCGCTTCATCAATGAGGTCAATAGCCTTATCAGGCAAGAATCGGTCGGCAATATACCTTGCAGACAGTTTAACTGCCGCTTCTATTGCTTCATCAGTTATCTTCACCTTATGGTGTTCTTCGTATTTTTCACGCAAACCCTTTAAAATTTCTATTGCATCCTCTTCACTCGGTTCACCAACAATAACAGATTGAAACCTTCTTTCCAAAGCACTGTCTTTTTCGATATTTTGACGATATTCGTCCAATGTGGTGGCACCTATAACCTGAAACTCACCGCGTGCCAAAGAGGGCTTTAATATATTTGCGGCGTCAATAGAACCTTCGGATGACGAACCTGCTCCGACGATTGTATGAATCTCATCAATAAAAAGTATGATATCATCAGATGCTATGACCTCGTCGATGGCTGCCTTTATGCGCTCTTCAAAATCTCCCCGATACTTTGTGCCGGCTATCATTCCTGTAAGATCAAGCTCCATTACGCGCTTATTTTTAAGCAATTCGGGGGCATTGCCCTCAGCAATCTTCAACGCTAAGCCCTCTACGACCGCCGTTTTACCGACACCCGGCTCACCAATTAAACACGGATTATTTTTTGTTCTTCTGCAAAGTATCTGAATAATTCTGTCTATTTCAAGTTTTCGTCCTATTACCGGATCAATTTTCCCCATTCTTGCCATCTCGGTAAGGTCTTTTGCAAATTTATCGACAGTAGGTGTTCTGGTCTGTTTTTTGGCAGTGCTGTTTTTAGGCTCACTTGACTTTCGTTTACTATCTCCGTGTTTTAGAGAATTGAGATCAGCACCCGCGATTTCCAAGGTCTTTTCGGTCAAGATAGCAATATCTACGTCGAGTTCCTTTAAAAATTTTATGGCGTAATTATCGCCCTCACTCAGTATTCCAAGCAAAATGTGCTCGGTTCCAACAAACGAATTACCCATTTCACGACTTCCCTGCACAGCCACTTCCAATACACGCTTTGCCCTTGGAGTCATATGTTCGGGACTGAGTGATGTCGGTGCTCCACTACCTATACTTTTCAAAATAAGCTTACTCAAAACATCATTACTTACACCAAATCCTAAAAGTATCTCACTCGCAACACTGTCACGTTCATATATAAGACCTTGCAACAAATGTTCACTGCCGACATAAGTGTGTCCTAATCCTTCGGCAATGGAAATAGCCGCATTTACAGCCGAATTTGCTTTACCGGTAAACCCACCGAAATTATATTTCATACTTACCAACTCCTAAATAAAGTGCAATAGTTTCCTACCCATAAACATCTTGCTTTAAGCCTTAATGGCCACATCATTTAGTATTGACAGTTTAAGTGTTGTTTACCGAAGCCTGTTTTAAATTTCGACCAACAACATTTGCTTTAAAATATCGGCACGCAGCCGTTTTCTCATCTCAACGGGAACCTGACGCATTACAGCCGACGACACCGCAGAATACATTAGTTTTGCGGATTTCGAATCAAGCAAACCGCCGTTAACACAGTTTTCCAGTATGACTCTTGCCGCCAGATCATCAATTTCAAGTCCTATTGAATTCACGATATGCATTATTGCAGACGATTTATTAAGCGTAACTCTTTTTATCTTTATAAAACCTCCACCGCCTCTGCGGCTTTCAACAATATACCCCTGCTCAGGTATAAACCTTGATGCCAAAACATAGTTTATCTGACTTGGAACACAACCCAACTGTACCGCCAAATCGTTGCGCTTTATCTCGGCAACGCCGTTTGCAGATTCGTTAAGTATCCTATTTATTTCAGCCGCAATAACATCACTAAGTCGCATAATAATCCTCCGCGATTTATTTTATAAAATTATACCGCGTTGGTCAAAGATAGTCAAATATTTCCCAATGAATTTCTATTAAAAGAGTTTAACACTTTTTCCTTTGCATTCATAAAATGTTTTAGAAGATATGAAAGGAGGAAAAACACATGTGTGGATTCGGTAACGGTAACTGCTGCTGGATAATCATTCTTCTTATTATCATTTTCTGCTGCTGCGGTAACGGCAACGGCTGTGGTAACGGCTGTGGCAATGGCTGTGGTAACGGCTGTGATAGCTGCTGCTAAGTCTGTTAAAGACTGTGCCAAGACTGCTCCGATCGGGTCAAACCGGTCGGAGCAGTCTTATTTAAATTATTATACAGTTTTTGTATTGAATATTATGTCGTAATATAGTATAATTAAATAAACTATATGCAAATTTCAATTTTTAGAAAATATTGAGTTTGAGAGGAAGTAAAATGGACTTTTTGAAACGAGCCTGGGCAGAAATCGACCTTAATAACGCTCTTTTTAACCTCGAAAAAATAAGAGATATGGCAAACGGAAGATACATTATGCCGGTCGTCAAGGCTGACGCGTACGGTCACGGTGCAAACGTATTGGCAAAACTTTATGAAAATAATGGTGTGACCGCTTTTGCCGTTTCCAATATCAACGAGGCCATAAAATTAAGAAAGTTCGGTATTAAAAGCGATATTCTCATTTTAGGATTTACTCCGACAAGCTATATCAACCAACTTTATGCTTTTAATATCACACAAGCGGTCTACTGCAAAGAATATGCCGAGCAGTTGTCAGACGCGGCTCGTTGCAACTCCTTTGTCATAAAAATCCATATTAAAGTCGATACCGGAATGGGTCGTATCGGTTTTGACAGCCGAAATTCCGATTTCAATGGTCTTGACGATATCAAAGCCGTTCTTTCTCTCCCCAACCTTAACTGCGAAGGCGTCTTTACCCATTTTTCGTCTGCCGACAGCGAAGATAAAAATGATATTGAATTTTCAGACTGTCAGTATGACCGATTCATAAAAACTGTTGACGCTCTCAAAAAGGAAGGATTTGATTTTAAGTATATCCACTGTTGCAATTCAGCGGCATCCGCTTTAAGAGATAGTGATGAAGGCAATCTTATCCGCCCCGGCATCATACTTTACGGCTTGTCACCCGACCGCAGTGTAAAGCACAGATTCTCTCAAAAACCGTTGATGTCTATAAAATCGGCGGTATCAATGGTCAAGGTTGTAGAAAAAGGTCAGCCCATAAGTTACGGACGAACCTTCACCGCCGAAAGAGAAACGAAAGTCGCCACCGTGCCAATAGGCTATGCCGACGGTTATCCGAGAGCACTGTCCTCAAAAGGCAGGGTTATTATCAACGGACAGTTTGCCAATGTTTTAGGCCGTGTTTGTATGGACCAGATCACCGTTGACGTCACAGATATCGATGATGTTTATGTCGGCACGGAAGTCACCCTTATCGGTGAATCAAACGGCATTTCGATAACATTCGACGACATTGCCGAGATATGCAATACTATTTCTTACGAAATAATGTGCAACATCTCAATTCGTATGCCACGTGTTTATATTAAGGACGGTAAAGTAACTGATGTTGTTTATTTAGGAGGTACGTTATGATTATCGACAGATATCACAATAACGTTAATGTCACCCGCCAAAATGCCGAGCCGAAAAGAGCATACTATGTTCCGTTCGGTTCACCCGACGAGCTCCAAGGCACCAGGGATGACAGCAGCCGTTTTAAACTCCTTTCGGGTTGCAAATGGGCTTTTACCTACTTCGATTCTTTTGAGGACATTCCCTCCAATATAACCGACTCATCTGTTGATATTTCTAACTGGGACCGAATTCCAGTGCCTTCAAACTGGCAGATGCAAGGATACGATGACGTTAAGTTTTTGAATTCACAATACGATTTTCCACGCGATATTCCGTCAATTCCCAACACCACACCTGCCGGCGTTTATGCCGTTGATTTTACCATTCACGACAACATCGATGTTTACAGTAAATACATCGTTTTTGAAGGCGTTGATTCATCTCTGTATCTTTATTTAAACGGCGAGTTTATAGGGTTTAGTCAAACTTCCCATTCGGCCGTTGAATTTGACGTTACTTCCTATCTTAAAATGGGTAAAAACCGCCTTACAGCCATTGTCACAAAATGGTGTGACGGTTCTTATTTGGAAAGTCGCGACGACTGGAAGCTGTCGGGTATCTTCCGCGACGTATATCTCCTGGTCCGTCCCAAAGGCCACGTTGAAGATGTATTCATAAAAACGGATATTTCGGAAGATTATAAGACCGCCTCTGTCACCGTAGAGATCGAATGCCCTATTGCCAACGAAACAATAGTGACAATCCTTAATTCCGCTGGCGAAAAGATCGATGCCACTGTTTTCGATGACGACGGAACCGCAAAGCTTACTGTTGAGGACCCAAGACTTTGGAGTGCGGAATACCCCGAGCTTTACAATGTGGTCATCGAAAGTTCCAATGAATTCGTGAAAATTCCCGTCGGCATACGTTCTGTTTCCAACGACAACGGCATTTTGCGACTTAACGGACGACCGATAAAGTTATACGGCGTAAACTACCACGCATTCAACAGTAAAACCGGTAACGTTGTTTCGTATGAGGATATGAAAAAGGACCTCATTATGATGAAACGCAATAACATAAACGCAATTCGTGTAGCCGACTTTCCTGCCGACCCCAGATTCTACGAACTCTGCGATAAAATCGGATTTTATGTAATTTCCGAGTCTGAAATAAATTGCAGCGGTATGGGCGACGACTCCAACCGAAGAAAAATCGTTGACAATCCCATTTGGGAAGCACATATTGTTGACCGTATGATGCTCAATGTGGAGAGTTTCAAAAACAACCCTTCGATCATCGTGTGGTCATGCGGTAACAATTCGGGATACGGACGTGCTTTAAAGCAGGCACTAACAACAGCAAAAGCTCGCGATAATACACGACTTTACGTTTACCAGTCGGATGCTGCTGTCGAGAATATCGACCACACCGTTCGTTTCCACCCGACCTCACTTGATATTATCAGCGAAAAGTATCTTTCTGTCGACACAGTAAAAGATATTTGTAACCAAATTGAAAAGCTCGGTTCTGGCAAACCCTTTATGCTGAGCGAATATGCTAAAAACTGTGGCAACGGCGCAGGCGGTCTCAAAGAATATTTTGATTTAATGGAAAATAACGAGCTTTTCTGCGGCGCTTTCATTTACGAATGGTCAAACCGAGCAATTTCAAACGGAAAGGCAGAAAACGGAAAACAGCAGTATTTAACAACACCTGACGGTATCGATAATAACTTCTGCTGCGGCATCACCACTCCCGAAGGAAAGACCTTACCTGCTTTAAAAGACCATAAAAATCTCGCAAAGCCCTTCAAAGTCACACCCATTAACCTTGAAGAAGGCATTTTTAATATCAAGAACTGCTACTTTTTCAGCTATATGTCAAGACTTGAAGGCAGTTGGGAGTTGACAAGAAACGGTCAGGTCGTATCGCAGGGCACTATCGGTGCTACGGCTATTCCTCCGCAGAGAGAAGAGGAAATTACCCTAGGCTACCAGATCCCCCATGACGGAAGATGCTATTTAAAAATTTCTTTTGCATCGTACGGTAACGACTTTATACCTGACGGCGAAATCGTTGGCTTTGAACAGTTCTTACTGCCCACCGAAATTTATTCGGAAGAGAAGTTGACGTTTGGCAATGTTGAGGTCGTTGAAACGATTAAAACCGTCTCGCTTTCGTCTGACGGATTCGACTACACATACGACAAAACCATCTGCGGATTCAGTTCGCTTAAAATCAACGGCAAAGAACTGCTCAAATCACCCATCAGATTCAACGCCTGGCGTGCTGTCGTTGGTGGTGATATATCTGAGGCGGAAAAATGGACGGCAGCAGGTCTTGACCGTTTGGGCGTTTATGAATACGACACCAAAGTCACAGCCTATGAAGGCTTTGCCACAGTCACCTCGACCGGTATGATGGCAGCCGACGGACTGGACCCCGTGTTTAAGTTCAAAGCAGAATGGACGGTCTTCCAAAGCGGACTCATTGAACTTCATCAGGAAGTCGAAATGGCGGGTGGTATTGCTTTCGGTTCTACTGACAATCAAAATACCGTAACCGTTGACTATCTTTCAAATTTCGGCATCACTCTTTCGATGGACAAGTCGTTTGATACCGTTGAGTTCTTCGGATACGGACCGTTTGATTCTTACTGCGACCGTCACAATTCTTCCTACATCGGCAAGTTTACAAACAAGGTGTATAAAGAGTTGACCGACTACGTAAGACCTCAAAGTTCGGGCAACCACCACAACACCTATTGGGGATACATCCGCAACCAGAACGGCTTGGGATTGATTTTCTCCAACGAGATAGATGCATTCAATTTTTCCGCCGTCCCCTACACTGCGGCTGAACTTCAAAGCACAACGCGCAGTTTCCGTTTACCTGCGCCCGACAAAACCGTGGTATCGGTTGATTACAAGCAAAGCGGTGTCGGAGCAGACGGACATAAGTTCAAAGAAGAATCCTTTATATTCAACGTAAAAATTCTTCCCACGGAAACAATGCAAGACTATCCGTTATAACAAACAAAATAAAAAAGCCAAGGCGTTATGCCTTGGCTTTTTTATTTAATCTTTAAAAATATTTTTTATCTTATCAAAAAAATCCTTACGCTTTTTATAACTCTTTTCATCAACCGAGCTATCAAACTTTTCAAGAATTTCTTTCTGCGATTTTGTTAAGTTCTTAGGAACCTCAACAATAATCTTCACGTACTGGTCACCGCGACCCGAATAGTTAAGCTTCTTAATGCCTTTATCACGGAGTTTAAACTCATCTCCCGGCTGTGTGCCTTCGTGAATCGTGAATTTAACCTTGCCGTCAAGTGTAGGAACAACTATTTCTGCACCTAACGCCGCCTGTGTAAATGTTATGGGAATTTCACAGTAAACGTCAAAACCGTCACGAATAAACATGGGATGAGGACGTACCGATACGTGTACTCTCAAATCACCGTCGGGTCCACCGTTAACGCCGGCATCGCCACCGCCCCTGACATTGAGTATCTGTCCATCGTCAATACCTGCGGGAATAGTGATTTCACGTTCGGTCGTGTGCCTGATTCTTCCTTTACCGTTACACTTTTTACACGGTTTCTCAATGGTTTTACCCATACCGCGACACTGGTCGCAAGTTGCGGTAGACCGCATTTCACCAACCGGTGTTCTTTGTATTACAAAGACATGACCTGAACCGCCGCATTTAGAACAGGTTTTGACCGTTGTTCCCTTCTCGGCACCCGAACCGTTACAATCGTCACAGTTCTCAATTCGTGTCACTTTAATCTTTTTGACACAACCCTTTGCAGCCTCTTCAAAACTCAAAACTACCGAAGCCGATGTATCGGCACCTTTTTTAGGCGCATTGGGATTCTGACGTCCGAATCCTCCGCCAAAACCGCCGCCAAAGAACGAGCCGAAGAGATCACCTAAATCTCCGAAATCTCCAAAGCCGCCACCGAAACCGCCAAAACCACCGCCGTAGCCGCCTTGACCTGCTCCGAAGTTGGGGTCCACGCCTGCATGGCCAAACTGGTCATAACGAGCTTTCTTATCATTATCCGACAAAACCTCGTAAGCCTCATTTACCTCTTTAAAGTTCTTTTCGGCTTCCGCATCACCGGGATGCAGGTCAGGATGGTACTTTTTAGCCATCTTTCGATAGGCTTTTTTTATCTCATCCTCCGAGGCACTACGGTCTACGCCAAGCACTTCATAAAAGTCCTTCTTACTGTCCAAGTGCTTTACCTCCAAAATCTATGTAAATGCGGGACGGACGCAAAATGCATCCGTCCTTTAAAGTTTTAATTATTTCTTAGTGTCATCAACGTCGGTAAAGTCGGCGTCGTAAACATTGTCACCCGAAGGTGCTGCGTTAGGATCAGTACCAGCGGCACCCTGAGCATTAGCTGCTTCCTGTGCTGCCTTATAAACCTTTTCAGACACTGCGTAAACCTTCTTTTGAAGTTCGTCCTGCTTCTGCTTGATAGCTTCGATATCAGTACCCTTCAAAGCCTCTTTCAAAGCCTCAGCAGCATCGGTAATATCCTTCTTCTCTTCCTCTGTGAGTTTATCACCGAAGTCAGCGATGGTCTTTTCAGAAGTATATACCAACTGGTCAGCATTGTTGCGAAGATCTGCTTCCTCACGGCGCTTCTTATCCTCTGCTGCATACTGCTCAGCCTCTTTAACTGCCTTATCAATATCGTCCTTGGACATATTGGTGCTGGAAGTAATAGTAATAGACTGCTCTTTGCCGGTACCCAAATCCTTTGCGGATACATTTACGATACCGTTGGCATCAATGTCGAAGGAAACTTCGATCTGGGGGATACCGCGAGGTGCAGGAGCAATACCGTCGAGATGGAACACACCGAGGGTCTTGTTATCCTTTGCGAACTCTCTTTCACCCTGCAAAACGTGAACCTCAACCGAGGTCTGACCGTCAGCAGCAGTAGAGAAAATCTGGCTTTTCTTGGTAGGAATGGTGGTGTTACGGTCGATAACCTTGGTGCAAACGCCGCCCATAGTTTCGATACCGAGTGACAAAGGAGTAACGTCCAAAAGGAGAAGACCCTTAACGTCACCGCCTAAAACACCGCCCTGCAAAGCAGCGCCCAAAGCCACGCTCTCATCAGGGTTAATGCCCTTGAAAGGATCACGACCGATAAAGTTCTTAACTGCTTCCTGAACGGCAGGGATTCTCGAAGAACCACCGACCATCAAAACCTTATTGATGTCACCGGTAGAAAGTCCCGAGTCTTTAAGAGCCTGACGAACAGGGCCCATAGTTGCTTCAACAAGGTCAGCAGTGAGTTCGTTAAACTTAGCTCTTGTGATGCTTGCCTCATAATGCTTAGGACCGGTTGCGTCAACGGTAAGGAACGGGAGATTGATGTCAGCAGAGGTCATACCCGAAAGGTCGATCTTAGCCTTTTCTGCTGCTTCCTTGATTCTCTGCATTGCCATTTTATCGGAAGAGAGGTCAATGCCGTTCTGTGCTTTGAAGTCAGCAACCATCCAATCCATAATTCTCTTATCGAAGTCATCGCCGCCGAGCTTGTTGTTACCTGCTGTTGCAAGAACTTCCTGAACTCCGTCGCCCATTTCGATGATAGATACGTCGAAAGTACCGCCACCAAGGTCATAAACCATAACCTTCTGGTCGTCTTCCTTATCCACGCCGAAAGCAAGTGCTGCTGCGGTGGGTTCGTTGATGATTCTCTTAACTTCAAGACCTGCTATCTTACCTGCATCCTTAGTTGCCTGACGCTGTGCATCGGTAAAGTAAGCAGGAACAGTAATAACTGCCTCAGTAACAGCAGAACCGAGATATGCTTCTGCATCGGCTTTAAGCTTTTGAAGAATGATAGCCGAAATCTCCTGCGGAGTGTACTTTTTACCGTCAATATTTACACCGTAATCGGTACCCATTTCACGTTTGATGGAGATGATAGATCTGTCGGGGTTGGGGATAGCCTGACGCTTTGCAACCTGACCCACCATTCTTTCGCCTGTTTTGGAAAAAGCAACAACAGAAGGAGTTGTTCTTCCACCCTCGGCGTTAGGAATAACTACAGCTTCGCCGCCTTCCATAACGGCTACGCATGAGTTTGTTGTACCTAAGTCAATACCAATAATTTTTCCCATAGTAAAATTCCTCCGAATTTCTATTAGTTTTAATTTCAATTTATAAATTATGCGGAAATTACCGCATTATTAACCAAATTAGTTTGCAACCTGTACCATTGCAGGTCTTACGACGGTATCACCGATCTTATAACCTTTTTGAAGCACCTGTGCGATAACGTTTTCACCCAAGTTTTCATCCTCAATATGCATTACAGCCTGATGAAGATTCGGGTCAAAGGTCTCACCGACTTCGCCGATCGAGACAAGACCAAGCTTTGCAACAACTTCGTCAAGCATTTTAACAGTCAGTTCAATTCCTTTGGCATAATCGGCACTGTCGGGGTCAAACGAATGCGCCCTGTCAACATTGTCGAATATCGGCAAAAACTTTTTAAGCATATCTGCCTTGGCATATTCGGCAACCGAAATACGTTCCTTTTCGGTGCGGCGCTTAAAATTATCAAACTCTGCCGCGGTACGCAGGAACAGATCTTTCTGTGTTTCAAGTTCTGCCTTTAAAGCTTCAACCTCACTCTGTTTTTTTGATTTAGCCTTTTTCGGTGCCTTTGCGGGCTCTTCGACAGGCTCGTTAACAGTTTCGGGTTGTTCAGGAGTATTAGTATTCTTTTCTTCTGCCAAAACTATCTTCCTTTCAATAATTTTCATCCAGATCGCGAATTGCCTGGGTCATAACCTGACCTAAACGTCCCGCGAAATATTCAAGACTCGGTATCAACTGCTCGTATGCCATTCTTGTAGGCCCTAAAACGCCGATTCGTCCGATATCTTCACCGCCAATGTCATACTTTGCTACTACAATATTAGACGGTTTCAGTTGTTCTATACCGGTTTTATCGCCGAAAACAACCTCGGTACGTTCTCTTGTTCCGGCAAGCAGTGAGAACAGCAATTCCTGCCTTGTGAACAGTTCTAAAATTGCTCTTGCGTCGTACTCATTTGAGTAACATTTCATCAAATTCGACTCACCTTTTACACGAATCGTCTTGGACTGCAACTCCTCGACCATTTCAAATATACTGGTAAGCAACGGAGTTATGAACAATGCCAGGTTACTGTTTTTAGAAACTAACATTTGCAAAAATGTCGGCGTGAATTCAGAAAGCGAAGTTCCGATTATATCTGCCGAAACAAGTCGGTCAAACTGGCCGAGGATTTCGGGTGCCAAACTGAAAACGCTGCGGCATATTCTGCTTCTGGCAATTCCGTCAGAGGTTATCAACAACAAAAGAACCGTTTTTGAACCCATTGGTAAAATCTCAACCCGTCTGATGTATGCCTCTTCCCTGGTGACCGTTGCCATAATGGCAGGAAAACCTGTAAGGTCTGACAACAACTGACCGGCTATTGATGCAAGATTTTCGGGATCCTTTGCAGCATCCTGCAACATATTATCAATAATATGCTTCAAATCATCGGGAACATCGCGGCGGTTCATCAATCGATCAAAATAAAATGAATATCCGACCGAAGTAGGAACTCTGCCCGCAGAAGTGTGCGGTTGTTCCAGCAGGCCTAACTCGCACAATTCGCTCATTTCATTACGAAGCGTGGCAGAAGATACTCCCAAATTAGTGAGCTCGATGAGTGCTTTTGAACCAACAGGTTCACCTGTCTTGATAAAGTTTTTTATCAAAGCCGCTAAGATTATCTTCTTGCGATCGCTTAAATCCACCCACTGCTCACCCCTCAATCAGTTCTGTTAGCACTCTAACACATCGAGTGCTAACTATCATTATATTAACATAAATTTCCCATTTGTCAATAGCATTTACAAAAATTTCGCAAATATTTTTTGACTTTCTTTGACCTTTGCATTGCTACTTTGATGAAATACGCAAAAAGCATCGGTTTCCCGATGCTTTTATCACTTTTCATATTTATATTTCTCGATTTTTTCTATCAAATGCCGACCGATATCGTGGATATAACAGCAAAGTGACTGCACAGTGTCCTCGTTTGCATTTTTAAATGCACCGTTTGTTTCAAAGGTAAAATCGCCGTCATATCCAACTTCTGCCAAAGCTTTACAAGTATCGTCCCAATCTATCTGCCCTAAATACGCAGTAAACGGAGCCAGATGATAATCAAACCTCATGTCATTATCGTGAACATGGAGTGCGGTAATTCTTTCCCCCATCGCTCTGATAACATCCCCGGCAGTCTGTCCACCTACTAAACCACAATGACCGATATCAAGACAAGCAGTGATATATTCGCTATTCATCATATCAACATACTCGTTAAATTCTTCGGGACGTGAGCAGGTGCTATCATTACATCTGCCGTCATAGCTTTGGAACATATTTTCGACCGCCAACTTGATGTTGTATTCTTCGGCATACGGCAAAAGTTTTTTATAAAACTCGTAGTTCATTGCCTTCAACTTTTCGGGATTGCCCTCTTGCGCGTACAGAAGATGCTGATTCGGGTGAACAACTATTGTTTCGGCACCCATAATCGACGCAGCATGAATCTCTTTTATAAGCCTTTTAAAAACCGCCTCGGTCTTTTCCGCTTCCTCAAAAGATGTCGGATAAACAGCGTGAGCTTGGTTTATCTCAACACCGCAATCTTCTGCAAAATTGCGAATCTGTTCGCTTATCTCTGCATAATCAAGTTTATCGTTATTAACACATTTTGATGGGCAAGTTATATCGACACAGTCAAAACCGGCGTTACTCAAAAACTCAATACTTCTGTAAATGCCGAATTTTGCAGCTAACGGACCCGTATTTATAGACAAACGCAAAAACGTCAACTCCTTAACAAACTTTTAACCATATTATAGCACCGAGCACAAAAAAGTCAAACAAATAGACAAATCATTTTCTTTTATGATATTAGTTATTGATTTTTTTAACAAACTTTAAAATAAATAATATTTTGGTGTGTTAAATCATTGACAATTTTTGCTTTTTGTAGGATAATGTATGTGTATTTTGAAATTGGAGTGAAAACAATGGGATTGACTATTGCACAAAAAATCATTAAGGCCCATCTTGTTGACGGTGAAATGATTGCCGGACAGGATATCGGCATTAAAATCGACCAGACTCTTACTCAGGATGCCACAGGTACTATGGCATATTTGGAGTTTGAGGCTATGGGTGTTGACAGAGTAAAAACCGAACGTTCGGTTGCTTATATCGACCACAACACATTACAGACCGGATTTGAAAATGCTGACGACCATAGATTTATTCAGTCTATTGCAAAGAAGCACGGTATTTACTATTCACGTCCCGGTAACGGTATCTGCCATCAGGTTCACCTTGAACGTTTCGGCAAACCCGGCAAGACCCTTATCGGTTCCGACTCGCACACACCTACCGGCGGCGGTATCGGTATGCTCGCCATCGGTGCAGGCGGTATGGACGTTGCCGTTGCAATGGGCGGCGGTGCTTATTATATTCCGATGCCTAAAATGATCCGCGTAAATCTTACCGGCAAACTTTCACCCTTCGTTTCGGCAAAGGATGTAATTCTCGAAGTTTTGAGAATTTTGACCGTTAAGGGCGGCGTCGGTTACATAGTAGAATACGCAGGCGAGGGTGTTAAAACATTGTCTGTTCCCGAGCGCGCCACTATTACCAATATGGGTGCAGAACTCGGCGCAACCACTTCTATCTTCCCTGCTGACGAAATCACAAAGGCATTCTTGAAAGCACAAGACCGCGAAGAAGATTTCGTAGAATTATCAAGTGACGCAGATGCAGTTTATGACAAGGAGATAGACATCAATTTGTCAGAACTTGAACCTATGGCTGCTATGCCTCACATGCCCGATAACGTTAAAAAGATTTCCGAAATCGGCAAGATGAAGGTTGACCAGGTCCTTATCGGAAGCTGCACCAACTCCTCACTTTACGATATGCTTAAAGTTGCCGAAATCTTCGACGGCAAAACCGTAGATCCTTCTGTTTCGGTTGGTATTGCTCCCGGTTCAAAGCAGGTATTCAATATGTTGGCAGAATGCGGTGCTTTATCAAAGCTTATAGCCGCCGGTGCCAGAATTTTGGAATGTGCTTGCGGTCCTTGTATCGGTATGGGTCAGTCACCTAATTCCAAGGGCATCAGTTTAAGAACCTTTAACCGTAACTTTGAAGGCCGTTCGGGCACTGCTGATGCAGGTGTTTACCTTGTAAGCCCCGAAGTTGCAGCAGCTGCTGCTCTCACCGGTTATCTCACCGACCCAAGAACTCTCGACGTAGATATTTCCAAGATTTCTCTTCCTGAGAAGTTCCTTATAAATGACAATATGGTTGATGCTCCTGCTTCGGTTGAAGAAGCCAAAGATGTCCAGATCCTTCGCGGTCCTAACATCAAGCCCTTCCCCAAGACCGAGCCGTTGGCAGAAACTATTTCCGCAAAGGCAGTGCTTAAAGTCGGTGACAATATCACCACCGACCACATTATGCCCGCAGGTGCCAAGATTCTCCCCTACCGTTCAAACATTCCTTACCTCTCAAACTTCTGCTTCACCCGTTGTGACGAGCAGTTCCCCGAGAACTGCCGCAAGGAAGGCAAAGGAATTATCATCGGTGGTGAAAACTACGGTCAAGGCTCTTCGCGCGAGCATGCCGCTCTTGTTCCCTTACATTTGGGTATTAAAGCAGTTATTACAAAATCCTTCGCACGTATCCACGTTGCCAACCTTATCAACGCAGGCATCGTACCTATGGTATTTAAAAATCCTGCCGATTACGATAAGATCACACAGTTTGACCAACTTGAATTACCGTCTATCCGTTCAGCTATTGAAAACGGTGAAACTGTAATTCTCAAAAATATCACTACCGGCGAAACCTATGAGGTCATACCTCAGCTTTCTGGTCGTTCAAAGGATATTATCCTTGCAGGCGGTCTTTTGAGCTACACCGGTCTTTCATCAAAATAATAAGAGGTGTTAATTATGAATGAAGCTTTAATCAAAGAATCAGTTGCAAAATTCGAGGCACTTATCCGCGAACAGCAGGAAAGAGCCGAAAGAATCAAGGCAGAAAAGGATTTTGTTGACTACAAGAATCTTGACACTATTATCGTCGGTGTTTGCGGCGGTGACGGTATCGGTCCTGTTATCACCCACGAGGCTGAGCGCGTTCTCCGCTTCCTTTTGGCAGACGATGTAAAAGCAGGCAAAATTGAATTTAAGGAAATTGATGGTCTTACCATTGAAAACCGTGCCGCAGTCGGCAAAGCTATCCCTGACGACGTTTTGGCAGAGCTTAAAAAGTGCCACGTTATTTTGAAAGGCCCTACCACCACCCCCAGAGCAGGTGATCCGTGGCCCAATATTGAGAGTGCAAACGTTGCAATGCGTAAAGAACTCGATCTTTTTGCGAACTTGCGTCCTGTTCGCGTTCCCGAGCAGGGCATCGACTGGACCTTCTTCCGTGAAAACACCGAAGGCGGTTATGCAGTAGGTTCAAAGGGTCTCAATATTTCTGATGACCTTTCGGTTGACTTTGTTGTCACCACTACCGAAGGCTGCGAAAGAATCGCTCGTTTGGCATACGAATACGCTAAGAATAACGGTAAGGACAGAGTTTCTATCATTACCAAGGCTAACGTTATTAAAACCACAGACGGTAAATTCCTTAAAATTTGCCAGAACATCGGTAAAGAATACCCCGAAATCACAACTGATGACTGGTATATTGATATCACTACCGCAAAGCTCATTGACGAGAAGCGCAGAAGAGATTTCAAGGTATTTGTTCTTCCTAATCTTTACGGTGATATCATTACCGACGAGGCTGCTGAATTCCAGGGTGGCGTAGGCACCGCAGGCAGTGCTAACATTGGTAAGAAATACGCTATGTTTGAAGCTATCCACGGCTCTGCTCCCAGAATGGTTCTCGAAGGAAGAGACAAGTTTGCAGATCCTTGTTCAATGCTCCGTGCCGCAGTTATGCTTCTCTCTCACATTGGCAAGCAGGCTGAAGCTGACCTTTTGGAAAAAGCACTCGACGTATGTATGTATACCGAGAAGAAACTCACTATCACCGGCCGCGATACCGGTTGCACCTGCACCGAGTTTGGCGACTACGTTATGGAAACTGTTAAGAAATTAGCTGAATAACACCGGAAACTCAGGGCTCAATTTCAAGAAAGGAGCAAATTTATGCTCAAACCTAATTGCGTTTCCACATCAGTTATAAAAAGACTTCCCCGCTACTACCGATTTTTAGGCGACCTCCAAAAAAAAGGGCTTAATCGAATTTCTTCCAAAGAGTTATCAAAAAGAATGGGTCTTACTGCAAGTCAGATAAGGCAGGACTTGAATTGCTTTGGAGAATTCGGTCAGCAGGGATACGGTTACAACATTCAGTTACTCCGTGAAGAAATAGGCAAAATTTTAGGGCTTGAAGCTCAAAAAAAAGCCATTCTCATCGGAGCAGGTCACATGGGCAAAGCCCTTACTATGCACTTTAACATGGCCGAAAAAGGATTTAATCTTATCGGCATATTCGATAAGAAAGAATCGCTCGCAGGTCAGACTATTCAAAACCTTCCCATTCACAATATGAACCAACTTGACGAATTCTGCCGTGAAAACAAACCTGATATTGCAATTTTGTGCATTCCGCAGGAAAATGCCCACGATGTTGCTGAAATGCTTGTCAAATTAGGCGTCAAAGGTTTTTGGAATTTCAGTCATTATGATCTGTTGGTGGATTTCCCCGGTATCATCGTAGAAAATGTTCATTTAAGTGACAGTCTTATGACCCTTTGCTATAATGTGACTCATTCAGAAAAATAAAGTAAAACACGGCAAGCAGAACTGCTTGCCGTGTTTTTTAAAGTTTAAAACAAAGCCTCCCGCGAGTTGCCTCGCAGGAGGTTTTTTACTTTATAATTATCTCTGCTGCTGGAGATCGTAGTGGATATCGTATGCCTTTTCCTCATCAGTGAACTTGTGGCGGGTATCGATAACCTTGCCGTCGTTCCACTTTCTATCGCCTACATCCTCTGCGGTACCCATAACGGTAACGTTAACCTGTCTGCGACGAGCGATAACGTGATCCCAGTCAATGAAGTAGATGTGAGCGTACAAACCGCCGTCCACAACGCCATCCTTAATGGTCATTGTTTCGCTTCTGCCGAAGAAGCAGCTACGCAAGTGACCATCGGTGTTCATGCTGGAATAGTCACCGGGCTCGTTAACCCAACGGCCGTACTGTGCATGAATGGGACCGGGATGACGATACTGATGCTCTTCTGCAAAGTCGGGAATCATTTTTCTCATAATGTCGAGAAGGTCGTGCTGTAAAAACTCTAAATCAAAAGAGTCAATATCGTGTGAGCATTCCTGAACCATAACCGAGCAGGTAGTATGGTGAGAAACGATAGCTACGGTACCGTTCTTAATACCGGAAGCAGCTACGATTTCTTTAACTTCCTTGGAAATGTCGAGGAAAGTGGGGATCCAGCCTCTTGACTGAAGCTCAATTTCCTTCTGAAAAATTTTAAATTCCATTTTTGTTACCTCCAAAAATTTAAATTTTAATCAATGACGCTCATCCCACGCACGGCGGACTGCGGCAATCATTTCATCAACCATGGCAGCTCTGTCCTCTGCCCTTGCAACACCCGAAGACGAACCGGTAGCATCTGCACCTGCGATGATGGTGTTGTAAACATCTTCACCGTTGGAAATACCTGCGGCGGTAAGTACCAAAATTTCGGGGTCAACATCCTTAACCGACTTGGTAGCTGCCTCAACATACTCCTTGCCGACACTGACACCGGTGCCAATAAGTTCACTGGGTTCTGCAACGATAATGTCGGGTTTAAGTCCTGCTATTTTAGAAGCATCTGCCAACGAGTCAGCGCAAACGATTGTGGTAAGACCGATTTCGTCTGCTCTTTTGATGGTCTCGCCTAAAACCTCAAAAGTCAAAGGTTTCTCAACATGGTTAAGCATAACACCGTCTGCACCGGCAGCCTTCAAAGATTCAGGCAGAATATCTGCCAAACCTCTGCCGGGATAGATAGGATCCATATGCGGTGCGAAAACGTGGATATTCTTGGTAGCTTCCTTTACTCTTCGAATGTCAACGACCGGAGTGGTGAAGATAATGTCAACACCGTACTTCTCGGATGCCAGATCTGCGGCCTTTGCCAATTCGAGTATGTCGTCACCGTACAAATACGATTTAGGACCAATTTCGAAAAAAGGAACATTTACTTTTCTTTTGCTCATTTTAATCACTTTCCTCGCATGATTTTTCGTGTAATATTATACTTTAATTTCGGAGTTTAGTCAATATGATTTTTGAAAATAACGTCAATTATTGCAACTATTACCAGCGTCACCGAAAATGGCGTATAAACAGCAAAATATTTTACCAATTATTTGAACATAACTGTTGCAAAATACGATAAAAAGAGTTATTATTAAGATGTATAAATCAATCAAAAGGGGTAATGAAAATGATTAGTGAAAACGCCGTTAAGGCAGCACTTGCCGCTTACGATATCGAAGCCGAGTGCATTGCTAACATGAAGGATTATTTTGACAAAGAACAGTTTTCAAAAGCTGTTGAACTTTTGAGCAACGCCGAGCGTATCGGAGCAGCAGGTTGCGGTCATTCAGGTATTGCCTGCCAGCATTTTGCTCACCTTATGTGTTGTATTGAGCGCCCTGCAAGGTTCATCTCTCCTGCCGAGGCCGTTCACGGTGCAACAGGTTATTTGCAGAATGGCGACGTTATGGTTTTTGCTTCACGCGGCGGAAGCACAAAAGAGCTCTTCCCCATTCTTGACATCTGCAAAGCAAAGGGCGTTTCGGTCATCACATTTACTGAGAACTTGGAGTCTCCCCTTGCAAAAGGCGCCGACGTAGTTATTAAGCAGTACGTCAACCGCGAGACCGATAAGTATAATATGCAGGGAACTACCAGTACCACCGCGCTCATCATGCTCTTCCACGCATTACAGACTGCAATCATTGA
>JAZRMK010000029.1:0-11835 GCA_045647525.1 Acutalibacteraceae bacterium | reverse complement strand
ATGGTGTAGGCGTAGGAGCAGTAGAAGTCGATGAGCCAGAGTTTTGGGATTATTTTTGCGCTTTGGTTTTGGACGGACTTCAGGTGGCCTTGGCGGAGCCAACCGTTGACGGTGTTATCAGCGTAGGCTGGGGTGGCGATGACCTGTGGGACAGTGAGTGCATCGGGGACGGTTTCGAATTCTGCTTCGAGCCACGGGCGGAAGGTTGACGGCAGAGAGGAAGGAAATCCTGTTTTGCGCGGTCGGGGTTTGTGATTACAACTATACTTTGCAGTGGAGAACTCAGCGTGTGGTGTTACATATTTTTCGGGGTGCTTTGCCGAGTCTTCTATGTAGGTGAGCAGGTCTTCTTTGAGCACGGTATATTTTCTTGTTCTCTTGCCGGTGTTTTGGCATTTAATGAATCCGTTGTTGAGCATCCAAGCACACTTGCGTTTACTGATATGCAAGGCGCACCGCACCTGTTCTCCCGATAGCACTTGCGGTAAAATACTCAACATTTCTTATCACCTTTAATCGTATATCGTCTGCCGTTATCATTTGTTGTTCGAACAAGGTAGTCGATGAACGCATCCTTAGTGAAGATATAACCGCCTTTGTAGGTATAGGATTCAATCTCTCCATTTTTGAGTGCGGTGTAGATTGTGTTCTTGCCGACGGGCGACCATCTGGTTGCTTTCATCGGCGTTAAAATATCGGGGCATTTTTTGAGCATCTTTTCATATGCTTCTCGTTGCTTTTCTTGATTCATTTTTATTCTCCTTGTGTTTTCTTTGCCCGAGAACACACAAAGGTTTTAGTTCAGTTCTCGCATCTATCCCGCAAATTTCTCGCAAAAATTCAGATGTTTTTTAAAATCTCGCAGAATGGGTGGATATATTATAAATTTCAGGGACGGAGAGGGGCGGTGCGGTAGATACTGCCTTTTGCTCGAAATCAGTTAGGGAGCAATCCCCCGCGAGTTCGAATCTCGCCGTCTCCGCCAATAAAACGGAATCATACCTTGTGTATGGTTCCTTTTTATTTGTATTTGATTAAGGCGGGATTCGAACAGAGCAATCCGAAGGATAGAAACAGTCCGGTGGACTGTTTCGGTGCTCGCGTGCGTGCCGACGGAAGGTTTACCTTCCTTTGGGCGAATCTCGCCGTTGATAATACTTATTTTGATATAAGAAACCCACCTGCGTTTTTGGACGCAGGTGGGTTTTATTAACAATTTGGTACCAGAAGAATTTTGTTACAGTTTTCTTCAACTGTTTCAATACCGTTTATTTTGGAAACTGTTTCGGGATTGCAACCGTATTTTTTGGCAATATCCCAAACGGTTTCACCCTCGGCAAAGTAGAGTACAACGCCTATATCCTCCCCTATCTTTGCGTTTTCACGGTCCGACTTTGAAACATTGGCTACTACACTTATTTCCTCATTGGATTTCAATATAACTTCAATTAGTATCTCAGCTTCGGCAGATGCCTCGTCGCCAGTACCTGCATAAAGATTTAAAACTTTTACAGAAGGATTTATTTGGGCAATTCCTAAAAACTCTCCTTCAAGTTCATAACGATAATCAAAATCCAATGTCTTTTTATAAAGCATTACTTCATCTGATATCGTGACATACAAAACACTGATGCCAAGTTCACCCTTTAAAACAAGTTTGTTCTCCTCGACTGCAACGTATTTATTCTCTATCTCGCACCAATTATCAATAATTCTACCGCTTGATTCGGGAAGTTCGAAATTCTTGGAGCAGACGAAACTTTCGTTAAAGCATTCGATTGTTTTTAGTACATTGACCCTTTTCATTTCTGTATCAACCGCACAATCGCCCGAAAATACGTCGCAAATTGCAGAGAACGACTTTTTGTTATAACATTTCAGTTCGGTATTGAGCTTGGCTTCGAATCCTACAACACGATTATCGCCCTCATTAGATGGCTTTATCCTGGTTTCGCATGAAAGCACCTCGACAGTAGGAATGCAGTAGGTGGTGTCGGTTACGCCTTCGCACTCTAAAATTTGAGAAAAACCTTGTGTTTTAGTCAGCGTATAGCTATTGCCATCACAGCAAAGATATACGATCTTTATATTGAAATCGCCCTTTATTACTGCCTTCGAATTGACAAATTTACACTCCTCAATAGTAGCAACAGAAGATGTTCTTAAAATTTTGGCAATACTCGGATTGTTTCCAACCGAAATTTCATCCTCTACGTATGCCAATTTTTTAAACAACGGTAATGGTTCAAGGCAATTGAATGATACTTGCTTAGTATAGATACCACTGTCAACCGTATTACACAGAAGCTCTTCACTGTCCAAGCGTTCACACACTACCTGTAACATAGCCGAGCCGTGAAGTTCCATTCGTCTTGGCGCAGTTGCTCTGTGATTAATATAGTTGATTTTGGAAATTACGCTTAAATCGGCACAGTCGATATCGACCTTTGTTTCGGTTTGTCTGTTGAACGGCAAAACCTGTTCAAAGGCATTCACCTCTCCGTCGCGGTCACTGTAAATCACCGTTAGGTTTATTTGTCCGCCAATCAGCACAGTATCATTTCTGCATTGCTTATTATTAACCGAAACAGTAGCGTTACAACAATGGATTTTGGAAATTTCAGGATAATAATCAGGTAAAATCACATCGGTATCAATGCTTATCTCGATATTTCCCTCATAAACTTTACTTAAACCATTAAGTTTTGTTTTTTCAAAATTAAAATCCATACATTTTCACTCCTCGTAGTATTTCACTTAATTTATATTGCCTAATATCTTCTTTTAGAACAAAATAAAAGTCATAATGTTTTAATTATTCTATCTTCAAAACAAAATAAAGACGGCGCAGTTACATATAAAGTAACTGCACCGCTTCAATTTTACAACTTGAAAGTTAGAACTTATTATGTATTAGGATCCGAACTCTTCTTAATTTTAAAAATCGCTCTTAATATTCCGGATAAAAATTTAGGACTTTTAAACACAACAATTTTCAAAAAAATCACTCCTAAAACTATCTGCAACACAGTGCGAAAAGAACAAGGGCGATGCTAAGCAATACAATAATGAATCCCGACGGACAGATATAAGATACAATCATACCCAATCCGAAAGCAATTATTATAGAACCTCTTTGATGTCCTTGGCATCTTCTTCTCAATTAAAACACCGTCCTCTTCTCAATCCATTATACGCATTGAGAAAAAAACGGTGAATGATTTAGATATTCTTTTTCAATTTAAAAACCAATAAAGTTCCGTTTTTCACCGAAACTGTTACTTCCCCTCCGCCAGACTTACAGTTACTGACGCCAACTGGAAAATCAGGATAAAGTGTTGCGTTTTCAAGTGGATAATCGGCATTTTTTATATGAACACCGCTTGAAACACCTGCGAAACTAAAAACCGAAAGATACTCGTCGTCTGCCACATTAAAACTGATTTTACTGTTATTTACGGCCGTTGCGGTAAAGCCACAGCACTCAGCCAAAGCGGTCGCATCTTGCTCAGCGAGCCACAAAAGTGTTTGATACATGGCAAAATTCTGGTCAGGTCTTGAACCGTATCCGCCTAAGATCAAAAAATCACCAAATCCCTTTTCAACACCTTGGCGTGCCGCAAATAACAAATCGGTGTCATTCTTTTTGGTTGGCAGTTTAATTATATCAACATCTTTCGGCAATTTACCATCATACGAATCAAAGTCACCGACAATAAGATGCGGTATGATGCTGTTTTCGTTCAAAACTTTCAAACCGCTATCGGCGGCAATTATATAATCATTTTCGCAGATCGACTGCAATTCAAATGTCGTACAGTCACCGCCTGCAACAATGACACACCTGTCACTCATTTTTCTTTTCGCTCCCACGGTTTGATGTTTTTTATACTGTCATACATCGAAACATAACTGCTATGCCTTGATTTTGAAATCATTCCGCTGCCGACAGCCGCCAATACTGCGCAATCGGGTTCGGTTATATGCGCGCAGGAATTGAATTTGCAACATCCTAAATATTCATTAAATTCCTTAAACAGATACATCAGTTCGTCCTTATCGTCAAGTTGAAAATCGGTTATCTCGAAGGACGAAAAACCGGGCGTATCGGCAACATAGCCACCCTCGACTTTAAACAGTTCGACCTGTCGGGTCGTATGACGTCCGCGGCCCAACTTTTCACTTACCTCTCCCGTATTAAGTTGTAATTGCGGCATCAACCTATTAAGAATGCTTGACTTACCTACTCCTGAGTTGCCTGAAAAGGCAGAAATCGAGTCTTTAAGTTCATTCTTAATCGCATCTATACCCGTACAGGTTTCGGCCGAAACGACAAATGTTTTATAGCCAATGTCGCTATATACCTTAACAACATCACCAAAATCGCCTAAATCAGCCTTATTAAAGACTAAAATAGGCTCAATGGAAAAATGTTCGGCAATAGCGATCATTCGGTCTATAAGCAAGGTATTGACCGAAGGCACAGCATAAGACGACACAATGAAAAGTTTATCAATATTGGCGAGAGGCGGACGGATAAGAAGATTTTTTCTCTCTAAAATCCTTTCAACGACACCTTTTTCTCCGTTCAAAGATATCTCAACCCTGTCACCTGCGACGGGTGAAACACCTTCCTTACGGAAAGAACCTCTCGGTTTACATTCATATACTGCATCGCCGACTTCTACATAGCAGAAGCCGGCGATAGCCTTTATTATCAATCCGTTCAAAGTTTCACCCATTTACGCATCTTCACCGTCATCATCATTCGGTTCGAGAACTTCAGCAGGAATCTTAATGCTGTCTTTTTTTATCTCATCGGTCTTATTTGCCATATTGATAATATAGGTGAATGCACCCTCTTCGGACACAAGATCATAATTATCGTCGGCATCAAAATCGATGATTACAACAGCTTCAACAGTTTTACTTGTTGACTTGATCTTAAATATCTTGCTCTCTGCTGTGTTTGCATCAAAGGGTTCGGTAACTGAACCCACTTCAACATCGCCTATATAAACCGACAGTTTCTTGATAGTCTTATAAGTGTCATTAAAATTGAATCCCGACAGATCAACAGTCAGGTCATATTCGTAATTTATAACACCTGTACTTACAGTGAGCGTAATTTCGCTTCCCTTTTCAATTTCCTTCGCATTGGAATCGGGTGATACAGCAAGTACTGTGCCGGCAGGAAGTTCGTCATCCTTATTTTCGATCTTAACAGTAAGACCCAAAGATTCAATAAGCTCCCTTGCTTCGTCAACCTTACGTCCTTCAAGATCAAGTCTTGCTTTTTCATCATCGGTAAGGTATACCTTCTTCTTACCGTTACTGATGAACACATTGATAGTCTGACCCGGCTCTGTCAGTTCATCTGCGGCAGGATTAGTAGAAATTACACGTCCTTCCTCGATATCTTCATCGTATACACGGTGAATGCTGTACTTAAAGCCTGCTTTTTCAAGTTCGGCAATCGCATTGCTTTCAGTCAGTCTGAACAGTTCGGGAACTCGCACTCCCTCAGGACCGCTACTTACAACAATCTTTATAACCTGGGTCTTCTTTATCTTACGGCCTTCGGGGAAGCTCTGCGAAATGATTTTATTCTTTTCGACAGTATCGCTGTATTCAAATTCAACATCGAACGTAAACGCATCGTATCTATCATCGGTCTGCAATACCGAATAGTCAAGACCAACAAGCTTTGGCACTTCCAAAGACGTTGTACGTTTACCTAACAAACCGAAAATTATAATTGCAACAATAATAGCGGTAGCCACGAATGCAATAGCAACACCTGCAAGAATCGGAATGATAGGTGACTTCTCGTTTTCGTCATCCTCTTCTTCATCATATTCGTTATTTATATCATTCACTGTCTCTGTCGATTGTGTTGTTGCAGCAGCAACCGCAGCAGCATCGACAAACCTTGTGGGTTCTTCATCGACAAAATAAGTATATCCAAACTCCATATCGGGACTTCTGCGGAATTCTTCCAAATCACGAAGCATCTCTGCGGCAGAACGGTACCTTTTATTAAAGTCCTTCTGCATTGCATGCATAGTTATCTGCTCTAATCCAAGAGGAATTGTATCGTTAATCTCTCTTGGCAGAACAGGGTCTTTCTGCAACTGCATAATAGCAACCGAAACAGCACTTTCAGCCTCAAAGGGAAGTCTGCCTGTGAGCATTTCATAAAGCATAACGCCAACCGAATAAATATCGGCTTTTTCATCGGTCTGCTCGCCTCTTGCCTGTCCAGGACTGATATAATGCACCGAACCGATAGCCTTATCGGTCATTGTCTTATGTTCGCTGCGTGCAAATCTTGCTATGCCAAAGTCGGTAACCTTAATGGTACCGTCAGACAACAGCATAATGTTTTGGGGTTTAACGTCACGGTGAACAATACCCTTATCATGTGCATGCTGTAATGCACGGAGCACCTGAATGGTAAGGTAGACTGCATCCTTCCAACGAAGGCTTGCCTGCTGACCTATATACTGTTTTAAAGTAACACCATCAACATATTCCATTACTATATACTGAATCAAATCGCCAAAACTAACATCGTAAACCTTAACGATATTAGGGTGATTAAGCACAGCAATAGCCTTTGATTCATTTTTAAAACGGGAAATAAACTCCTCGTTAGAGATAAACTCTTCTTTAAGAATTTTAACGGCAACAATACGGTCTTCAATACAGTCGTAGGCTTTATAAACAACGGCCATACCGCCGACACCGATAATCTCTCGGATTTCGTATCTACCGTCAAGTCGTTTTCCGACAAACTTATCCATAAGTCTTCATCCAATCCTTAAAATTTATATTATGTTATCAATAACAACCGCTGTGATATTGTCACCGCCGCCGTTATTGTTAGCAGCTTCTATCAAATTTGTTGCAACCTCTGCTCTGTCCTCACCGTCCAGAATATCCACCAATTCACCTAACGTGATATAGTTGGTCAAACCGTCGGTGCAAAGAAGCAGAGAATATTTTTGAGGTAAATCTACAACAGTAAACTCAACATCAATAGTATCATCAACACCCAAAGCCCTTGTAATAACGTTCTTTCTCGGGTGAACACGAGCTTCCTCTTTTGTTATCTTACCGTCTTCAACCATCGACTGAACTACCGAGTGGTCACGAGTCAACTGATTCAACTTACCGTCAGCAAAAAGGTATGCTCTACTATCACCCGCATGGGCAATATATGCAACCGAATGAGACACCATAACGGCAACTACCGTTGTACCCATACCCTTTAAGCCTTCATCTTCCTTAGACTTGTCAAATACCCTGATATTTGCGGCATTGACAGCCGACTGCAAAAGATTCTTATATGAGTTTTCCGACATATTTAGTCTGTAACCCGATTTAAGCGATGCGGAAAGATTATCAACTGCCATTCGGCTTGCAACATTACCGCCGTTAGCACCACCCATACCGTCACAAACAACAGCCCACATAGTACCATCGTCAAACGAACCGAAAGCAAAAGCATCCTGATTGCTGTTTCTTACTCTGCCCTTATCGGTATTTCCTGTGATATTCATTTTCCGCACCTCCTTTATTTTAACTTTAAGAGTTTTCAAGTTCCTTACCGCGAAGCTGACCGCAGGAAGCATCGATATCGCTACCCAAGGTTCTTCTGACGGTTGTATTTATACCCAATGAGTTCATTCTATCGCAAAAACGCTTTATATGTTCCCTATCAGGTTTTTTGTAAGTGTTTTCCTTAACGGGATTAACCGGTATAAGATTGAGATGACACAACATACCTTTAAGCAATTTTGCCAACTGCTTTGCACACTCATCACTGTCATTTACACCACTGACTACAGCATACTCAAACGAAATTCTCCTGCCCGTAGCTTTAATATAATCTTTGCACGCTTTAATAAGTTTTTCAATATTCCAGCTCTTATTGACCTTCATCATACTGCTTCTTATCTCGTCATTCGGAGCGTGAAGAGAAATTGAAAGCGTTATTGGAAATTTATATTCCATAAGCTTATAGATTCCCGGTACCAATCCCGAAGTTGATAAAGAAATATGACGCAGGCCTATGTTAAGACCTTTTTCGTGGCTTACAAGCTGCAAAAATCTTACAACGTTATCAAAGTTATCAAGCGGCTCTCCCATACCCATAAGCACGATGTTAGAGATTCTTATTCCACGATCGCGTTGGGCGGTCATAATCTGTGCAAGCATTTCGCCCGGCAACAAACTTCTTTTAAGCCCATTAAGACCTGATGCACAGAAGCTGCATCCCATACGGCAACCAACCTGCGTTGAAATGCAAATAGAATAACCGTGATTATACTTCATAAGTACAGATTCAACAAGTTCTCCATCATGCAACTCATAAAGATATTTTACAGTATCATCTATTAAAGATTCAAGTCTTTTTTTCACTTTTGCGGTTACAATATAGTAACCTTCTGCTAATCTTTCCCTTAATTTCGACGGAATGTTGGTCATTTCATCAAAATTTTCCACTCCCGACTGCAACCAACCAAAAAGCTGACCTGCTCTGAAAGCAGGTTCGCCCATCTCTTTGACGATGGCAGTCAGCTCCTCTAAACTAAGAGAACGTAAATCCTTTTTGTCCATTTATTTCCTCTTCAAAATACAGTAGAAGAAACCGTCGGTACCGTCAGTCTGAGGCATCATAGTCCTCATTTCTTCTACACAAAAATTTTCATTTGCTTTAAGGAATTTTTCGATTATCTGTTCATTTTCCGCACATCTTACAGTGCAGGTAGAATACATCAGTTTGCCGTTTTCTTTTAAATACACAACTGCATTTTGCAGAATTTCAAACTGTAACTGTTGTAACTCCTCAAACGACTCATCCTTGTACTTGATTTCGGGTTTGCGGCGAATAACGCCGAAGCCCGAACACGGTACGTCGCAAATAACACGGTCAAACGAGCCTAAATCATAGGATTTTGATGCATCGGCAACCTGAGTTTTAATGCAGTTGATACCAAGTCTTTTAGCACCCTTTTCTATAAGTTCCACGCGTTGCTCGTAAATGTCACAAGAAACAATTTCACCGTCACCGTTGAGGTACATAGCCGCAGTGAAGCTCTTTCCACCGGGTGCAGAACAGATATCAAGCACTCTCATGCCGGAGGCAATGTTCAATGCATCAATAGCCTTTTGTGACGCAAGATCCTGAACATAAAACAAACCGTCCCTAAACTCAGGAACGCTCATAAGACTACCGCCGTTTTTGGTGTAAAAAGCATTTTCAACATCCGACTCAACACACTCAATGCCCTTGCTTTCAAGAACTTTAAAAAGTTCGTCTTTGGTGGTTTTAAGGGTATTGACCCTTGCAAACATTTTAGGTGTTTCCAAGGAAGCCGCCAAAAATCCTTCTGCTAAATCCCTACCGTAATCGGCAATAAGACTTTTTAACAACGGTACGGGGCAGGAATATTTGTATGAAATATCGCGACTTTCATCGATGCTTTTTAAAATTTCATCTCTATTTGCCGATGCTTTACGCAAAATTGCATTAACAAACCCCGATGCAAACTTAAACTTAGATTGTTTTACAATATTAACAGTTTCATTGACCGCGGCTGACGACGGAACTCTATCAAGAAAAAGAATCTGATAAAGTCCAACAAGTAACACCGACAGTACAAATCCGTCAAGTTTGCTTTTTTTCGAACTCAACCCCTCAACAATACGTTCAAGGGTAATCTTCCTTTGCAAACTTCCGTATATAAGAGTTGTCGCAAGAGAAGCTTCTTTGCGGTCGAGTTCTGCTTTTTTTATAGCCGAGTCAACAGCAATGTTTGAATAACTTCTGTCTTCTATTATGGAACGAAGCACATTAACGGCAACTGAACGTGCATTTCTCACAGAGCAGTACCTTCCTTAACAGGTTTGCCGTTAAGATACGCCTTAGCGCTCATAACTCCCTTTCCCTGCGGCTGAATATCCAAAATCTCAATGGCTGTTCCGTTACCGCAGGCAACTTTTATCGAATCCTTAGCCTCAACAACAACACCGGGTGCTTTGTTGCAATTTTCAGAGACCTTTGCGCTTATAACCTTAACACGTACTCCGTCAATAAACATAAACGCAGAAGGCCAAGGAGTAAACGCTCTGATCTGACAGTCAATCTCATTAGCCGATTTGTTAAAATCAATTTCACCCATTTCTTTTTTGATAATGGGTGCGTAGCAAACGCCTTCTTCGGGTTGCTTTGTTCGAGTAACACTTCCGTTTTCTAAACCTTTAATTGTCTCAGCCAAAAGTTCGGCACCAAC
This sequence comes from Acutalibacteraceae bacterium, assembly GCA_045647525.1. Classification (GTDB taxonomy): domain Bacteria; phylum Bacillota; class Clostridia; order Oscillospirales; family Acutalibacteraceae; genus UMGS172. The sequence goes on along the minus strand of JAZRMK010000029.1, from coordinate 1,534 downwards.
TATTGCTAATTTATCATGCAAAGTCTCAAAATTATCGTCATCAGTAATTTCCACCTCTGCCTTTTGCAACATATCACCCGTGTCCATACCTTCGTCCATAAGCATTGTGGTAACACCTGTTTTACTGTCACCGCAATAAATTGCCCACTGGATAGGCGATGCACCTCTATGCCTTGGCAACAACGAAGCGTGTCCGTTAACACACCCGAATTTAGGCAGGTTTAGTATCTCTTTCGGCAAAATTTTACCGTAAGCCACAACAGCAATCAAATCAGGTGCAAGGCTTTTAAGCAGTTCCAACGCTTCGTCGGTTTTGACCGACTTTGGCTGATAAACAGTAAGCCCCTGCTCTTCGGCAAACCTTTTAACAGGCGGTGGAGTTAGTACCATTTTTCTGCCCTGCGGTTTATCAGGTTGCGTGAAAACGCCGACTATCTCGTGGCCGTCTTCTATAAGTTTTTTCAAAGAGCCAACTGCAAAGTCGGGCGTTCCCATAAAAACTATTCTCATAAATGTCTCCCAAATTACTCTTTTCTTATAACCTTATCTGTATAAAGAATTCCGTTCAAATGGTCAATTTCGTGGCAAAATGCACGTGCTTTCAAACCCTCTCCCGAAACAGTAAAGGTTTCGCCCTTTCGGTTTTGAGCTTTAACGGTGACCTTCATAGGTCTTCTTGTCACACCGTATTCACCGGGTATCGAAAGACAGCCTTCGGTTTCCTCCTGAACGCCCGATTCCTCAACAATAACGGGATTGATAAGCTCAATGGGACCGTCACCGACGTCTACAATACATATACGGCGTAAAATGCCAACCTGAGGTGCAGCAAGACCGCAACCGTCAGCCTCATACATTGTATCTATCATATCGTCAACCAGCATACTTAACTTTTCATCAAAATTAAGTACGCTTCTTGACGTTTTTCTTAAAATAGGATCGTCTTTCAAAACAATATTTCTTAAAGCCATACTATACTCCTTAAATAATGCTGTCAGGATTAACGTCTATAAATGCAGATACGCTCTTTGCATATGTCGACTTATTGAAATCGCACAGAACTTGACGCATCATCTGACGGAAATCCTTTGAGTTCTTATATTTAATTATAAGTTTGTAACGGTAGTTGTTATTCACCTTAGGTACTGCCGCCGCAGTCGGCCCCAAAACACGTAGTTTTACCGAACTGTAATTGTTGCCCACCTCTCGCTTGATAATATCAAGGCAGAAGGAAGCAGCTTCTTCAGTAAACGGCCTGTTTTCACCGTTGAACACCACCGAAGCAATATTACAGTAAGGTGGATATATCATAAGTTTGCGGGTTAAAATCTCGGTCTTATAAAACGCCTCGTAATCCTGCGCTGCGGCAAGGTCAATGATATTATTCTCGGGATCGTTGGTCTGTATTACGGCGACACCCTTTTTATCACCGCGGCCGGAACGTCCGACGACCTGCGTCAGCAACGAAAATGTTCTTTCATAACTTCTGAAATCAGGATTCAGCATTGAATTGTCCGCATTAAGAACACCTACG
>JAZRMK010000028.1:0-15415 GCA_045647525.1 Acutalibacteraceae bacterium | reverse complement strand
GCCATCATTTCCTTGCAGTACTCGATCTTGGATTCGTCAAGAAGAGAAGTGCCAACGCCGTAGCCTTTAGCTGCGAGGAAGGTGTATGCCATACCGCCGCCAACGATAACTGTGTCAGCCTTGGTAAGAAGATTTTCGATAACAGGAAGCTTGTCAGCAACCTTTGCACCGCCCAAAATGGTAACAAAAGGACGAACAGGGTTTTCAACAGCACCGCCGAGGAATTTGAGCTCCTTTTGCATCAAATAGCCAACTGCTGCTTCTTCAACATATTCGGTTACGCCAACAGTAGAGCAGTGTGCTCTGTGAGCTGCACCGAATGCATCGTTAACATAGATTTCGCAAAGAGAAGCGAGTTCCTTAGAAAGAGCTTCGCCGTTCTTGGTTTCTTCTGCTCTGTAACGGGTGTTCTGGAGAAGAACAACATCGCCGTCGTTCATAGCGGCAACCGCTGCCTTTGCGTTTTCGCCTACAACACAGTCGTCTGCTGCGAAAACAACGTCTTTACCCAAATGCTCGGAAAGACGTTTTGCGACGGGAGCCAAAGAAAGCTCAGGCTTGGGCTCACCCTTGGGCTTGCCGAGGTGAGAGCAAGGAATAACTTTACCGCCGTCTGCAATAAGCTTTTTAACGGTAGGAAGTGCTGCAACGATTCTGTTTTCGTCAGTGATAACACCGTTTTTAAGGGGAACGTTGAAGTCGCAACGGACGAGAACGCGTTTGCCCTTTACGTTGATATCATCGACAGTTTTCTTGTTTAATACTGACATTAAGATAACTTCCTTTCAGAATAAATTATTGTCAAATTTTGAACAAACTTATTTTATAATATTTTGGTACAATTTTCAAGCAATTATTGCGCTTTTTTATTAAATTTTCACTCTTTCACATAAATAAGGTGAAAATATTACGTTTTGTTGTGGATTTATACTGTTTCGGCGTCATTCCAGTTGTAGTTGTGAAGTTGTCCTTGGTTTTGTAATTCGGGATAGTCCCACTGGCGAAGCACCTCATAAACTCCGACACAAACAGAGTTTGAAAGATTAAGACTTCTTGCGGGGCCCAACATCGGTAATCTTACGCAGTTATCACGGTTTTTTAATAATAATTCTTCGGGCAGACCTTTTGTTTCTTTGCCGAAAAACAGGTAGCAATTATCGGGGTAGTTGACATCGGAATGAGCTTTAAGAGCCTTAGTTGTGAAATAGTAACAAGCGCCTTGATTTTTTGAGTAAAAATCATCTAAATTCTCATAATAAGTAATATCTAAAAGGTACCAATAATCAAGTCCTGCACGTTTTAATTTTTTATCATCAATAGTAAAACCCATAGGTTTGATGATATGCAATCTTGTTCCCGTTGCGGCGCAGGTACGTGCAATATTCCCTGCGTTTTGCGGGATTTCAGGCTCGACCAAAACAATATTTAATGTAGGCATAGAATCTCACTTTCATAACATTTAATCTTGACTTTTTATAATAGTAAATGTACTATTATATTTAGTATTATATCATAATTTTTCCTTGTTTCAACAAGGTATTTGGAGTTAATATGAAGAAAAATAAAAATGTATTACAGTATTCGGAAAGTAACCTGCAATCAAGTAAAAAACTATATACAAAAATGACGTATTTTAAGGTCTTAAAGGTTGCATTCGTTGCTCTTTGCGTATATATTCTGCTTGTTTGCCTTACACAAATGTGGGGTTGTGCTCTTTATATGGACGAATATTCAACCAAGGCAAATGTTGATGAGGTGGCAATTTATAATGAATCAAGGATAAAACTTTATTCTATGATTATTTCTATTGCCGGTACGGTTGCAACCTATGTAATGCTACGGTTGAAATTGTCAATTCCTTTTGCCGTTTTGAGTTTTGTTAACTGTATTGTTTCGTTCACTGTCTTTTACAGACCGAGTGTTATTAACACGATACAGAATAACGGACAGGTTGTTTTTTGGGGACCGTACGGTGTACCTTCCATACTTTTCGCCGTTATGGGTATATCTATGGGTGTTTTGATGTTCATTGATAAGATGAATATTTATAAAGCATACGACAAAATTGCAATCAGCATTTATAATATGATATCAGAAGGCGGAGAGAAGCAGGTAAGGCCCGAGGATTACGAAGCGGCTTTAAGCCGTTACAACGGTGAAGAGATTTTCAGAAGCGATATTCCTTTGAAAAAATCTATAAAACGCAGAAAAGGCAAACAAAAAAATAAACAATAAACAATAAGCAATAAGCAATAAGCAATAAGCAAAAACTCCCGATATTTGTATCGGGAGTTTTTTAAAAGTTGCGCTATAAAAACGAAAAAGGCTGCCTTTAAGGCAGCCGTTATTTCGTTATGCATAAATTAAGCATTTGTTTTGTTAAGACGTACAACGAGTGCAGACTTCTTTCTAGCAGCGGTGTTCTTGTGGAGAATACCCTTAGTAACAGCCTGGTCGATCTTCTTAACTGCAACCTTTACGCACTCGGCTTTATCAGTAGCATTGCTTTCAAGTGCAGCATCAGCCTTCTTGATAGCGGTTCTAAGTGCAGAGTTGTAGCTCTTGTTACGCATATAATTTGCTTCATTAATGAGTACACGTTTCTTGGCGGATTTGATATTCGGCATAGTTCCACCTCCTTAAATTAAATCATAACGCATATATAATATCACTTGTTACCTCAAAATGCAACACTTTTTTTCGAAAATTTTTAATATTGTTTTTTGCATAATTTCTTAGAGTTTTCAAATGATTAAAATATATGTATTTAAGGTGGTTTTATATGGGATTACGCACTGATATTGCGGTGGAACTCTTAAAAGACGGTGCAGAAAGTGATGACGGTATCAGCGTTGAAAAGACCGATTTTGACGGAATAATACTTACCGACGTAGTTTTAAAATCAAACGAAGCTGCATCAAAGGTTGGAAAACCAAAAGGAAGATACCTTACATTTGAAACAGAAAGTTGCTTTGATATATTTTACGGTGACGATTTTTGCAAACTGCTTTCCAAAAGTTTTTCGGGATTCTTTGATGAAAAAGGGAGTGTTCTGGTCATCGGCATTGGCAATATAAAAGCAACTCCCGATGCTTTGGGACCCAAGGTTGCAGAGAAAATACTTGCAACTCGTCATATTGAGAATATTACCGCAGATGAAATAGGATTAAGAGGTTTGCGCTCGGTGTCGGTCTTGTCGCCCGGTGTATTGGGACAGACGGGCGTTGAGATAAGTGAGGTAATAAAGGGAGTTATTTGCCAAATCAATCCCTCTAAAATAGTTCTTGTAGATGCTTTGGCCGCGGGAGACATTGAACGCTTGGGACGTACTGTACAAATCAGTAATACGGGGATAATTCCAGGTTCAGGGGTGGGTAACAGTCGGATAGAATTAAGTCGAGAAACTTTGGGTGTTGATTGTATTACAGTTGGCATTCCGACGGTTGTAGATGCCGTTACATTGTGCAGACAGATGACGGGGGTTAACTGCGATGTGCGGGAGAATTTTGTTGTTACTCAAAGAAACATTGATTTGATAATAGAAAACGGAGCTTCGATTATATCCAGGGCATTGAACACTGCTCTGCAACCTGATATTGATCCCAAAATTCTTTTATCGTTAGTTTGATTCTATTTTTTGTCACTTTGCCATAAATTTTAGGTGGGAAGTGGTGAAATTGAAACGTAATAACTTTTTGTTTAATCTTTTGTGCATAATATTAGGAGTGCTACCTATTATTACAATAGTAATATACACAATATTTGGTAGAAATATAAGTCCGTTATGTGTTTCTGCCGTCGCCGCAATACCCGAAGGTTTATACGGTTATATTGAAAAGTATGACGCAGGAGAGATTGTTTTCAATAGTATTTTTAATACAAACATTGGTGGGTACGGCAATATAGGGCAGTCGGCACAGAGCGTAACCGAAGCTGATGATTCCATAAGTGCGTCGGTCGATAAGGCCATAATCGGCAATATTATAAAAAAAACAATGTCACCATATTCTGCTAACACAAAAGAAAACAGCGTTTATTTAAGTAACACAACGGGAGTAAGTATCGATATTTCCAAGGAAATGAGCAAACCGCTTGAATTCAAGGTTACAAAATCGAACCAACCTCAAATTCTTATATATCACACTCACGCAACCGAAGGTTATATGAATAATGAAGAGGATTACTATACTACAAGCGATGAGCCGAGAACGACCGATTGTGAGAAGAATGTAGTAAAGGTTGGAGAGGTTATAAAAGAACAACTCGAAATGTCGGGTTACAGCGTTATCCACGATAAGACCCTTCATGATTATCCGGGTTATACGGGTAGCTACGGAAGGTCTGCCGAAACTATCAAAAAGACATTGGAAAAATATCCAAGTATAAAAATAATTATTGATGTTCATAGAGATTCTATTTCCTCAGGAGATAATGACAAGGTTGCACCGGTGGTCGAAATAGAAGGGAAAGAGGCTGCACAGGTGATGCTTGTTATGGGCAGTCAGACAGGAACTATTACTGATTATCCCAATTGGAAACAAAATTTGCGATTGGCATTAAAACTTCAATATCTTTTTGAAACTACATACCCTCAGTTTGCAAGATCGTTATTACTTCGTTCTACGAAATACAATCAAAATTTGTCTGAGGGAGCATTTTTGATCGAGGTGGGCAGTGAGGCTAACACATTGGAACAAGCGCTTTATTCGGCAGAATTGGTGGGTAAAACGCTTTGTTGTTTGTTAGACTCTCAATAGATTTAATGAGGATTACAAAAAGAAAAAGAATAATTTTGCGCTCTGCCGCAATTACGTCATATATTCTGATGTGTTTAATGCTGGCTGTTGTATTTATGGGTAGGGTGTTCAATGTTGTTGAAACAAATGGATTCAATAGCGGTCTTATTGCATTTTCGGTGATTAACGACCGTGAATTTATGATTTTCGGTAAGATAGTGGACTTTCCAATAATAGAGATAGGTAAAAAAATATACTCTGTTGTTTATAATTATGCTCCGGGTATAATAAAACTCCTCGGCTTCGCTGTTAACGGAGCCGAGGAGTTGATAGGAAATTCAATTTATAGTATTGTGTCATCTCTTAGATAGGTAACACCTGAGTTTCTGTGGATATAAACGCTCATAACCAATGAAAGTCCGAGATAGGTGCATAGCAGGGAGGTGCCGCCTGCAGAGAAGAAGGGCAGAGTAACACCTATAACCGGTAGTAACCATAGGCACATACCGATGTTTATAATCGTCTGCGCACAAATCATAGTGAAAACACCGGCACACATAATAAGACCCAACTTACTGTTTGCCATAAAACCTACGCGTAAAATTCTTATGCAAATTGCAGTTATCAGTATTAAAACAGCGATACAGCCGACAAGACCGAGTTCTTCGCCGATACCTGTAAAAATGAAGTCGTTCCACACTTCGGGTATACTGTCGGTCTGTACCAAAGGACCGTTAAAAAGGCCGGTGCCGAAAAGTCCTCCGTTAGCCATACCAACGCGACCGCGCCATTGTTGATACAACGTGTTTAAGTAGTCGGTTTCAGTCCCTAAGAACAATGCGTTGATTCGCGCTTGCTGATCATCATTCATAATAAATAGATAAACAAACGGAAGTGCCACCGCAACTGCCGAAAGAGCAATTATAAAGTATCTCAAAGGCACGCCTGCTGTAAACATCATTCCGATAAACATAAGGGCGAAAACAAGTGCCGTGCCGTCATCACCCTGAAAGTGAATAAGTGCTACGGGTATAACACCGTGAATTCCTAACAGTAAAATGTGTAGGAATTTTTTTATTTTGTCGCCCAAACGAAAACAATGATATGAAAAAGTAATAATAAAGCAAATTTTAAGCAATTCTGAAGGTTGGAAAGAGAAACCGCCTATCATAAGCCATGCTTTGTCGTCGGTATTTCCCGGAGCATAACCTATAAAAAATGTCAGAATAACGGGAACTATGCCGAATGCTGCAATTAAAGGCCAAAAGCGGCTGAAATTTTTATAGTTAAAGTTGCTTATGATAATTACTGCAATAAATCCCAGAAACATACAGAATGTTTGCATATAAAAGTCACGCATACTATCTCCGGAGTTCCTATATGTGCAAGACAAAACCGCCACACAACCAAAAGCAGTGGTGACGAAACATAAGATATATAAAATTTTATCACACTCGCGGATATAGTCCGCAATACGTCTGAAAATGAATCTCATATTAGTTCCTTGTGTTTAAATATTTATTTTATTATAAAACAAAATTAAAAATAGTTCAAGATTTACTTTAAAAGTTGAAAATATTGTGTTATAATGTTTAAAAATTTGTTGGAATTTCGTTTTGGAGAATTTTTTAATGATTATAAATGAGGTAATCACCAAAAGCAGAGCAGAAACCGAACAGTTTGCTGAGCAGTTTGCCAAAACCGTCGAAGGCGGTACGGTTATTGCTATGCGCGGTGATTTAGGTGCGGGAAAAACCTGCTTTACATATGGCTTTGCCAAAGGTATGGAATATCTCGGTGACGTATGCTCACCGACCTTTGCAATAGTTAACGAGTATAAGGGCGGACGTCTTGATATTTACCATTTTGATATGTATCGAGTATCAGGTTGGGATGACCTCTACACAACGGGCTATTTTGAAGCTTTGGAATCTGGTGGTGTTCTTGTTGTAGAATGGAGCGAAAATATAGAGGCGGCTTTGCCCGAAAGTTATATATCGGTTACCATCAACAAGCTTTCCGAAAGCGAAAGAAAAATAATAGTTGAAAAAATATAGGATCGAGGTGGGGTTATGAAGATACTTGGTGTAGAGTGCACGGCATCTCCTGTGTCGGTAGCGCTTTCAGAAGATGGAAATTTAATTGCCGAATACTTTTTAAACCAAAAAATCACCCACTCGCAGACACTTTTGCCGATGTGTGAAAATTTATTAAAAGTTAGCGGAATAAATATTTCGGACGTTGATTATCTTGCGGTTACATCGGGTCCCGGTTCTTTTACTGGGGTCAGAATCGGCATAAGTGCAGTAAAAGGGCTGGCACAAGGGTTAAATAAGTCTTGTGTACCCGTTTCCGTTTTGGAATCCATGGCGTACAATATGACGGCCACAGACTGTATTGTATGTGCTGTTATGGATGCAAGATGCAATCAGGTTTATAATGCATTGTTTAAGGTTACAAACGGAGTTGTTGAACGAATTTGTGACGATAGAGCGTTAATGATTGGCGAGCTTAACGATGAACTCTTAAAATTAGCCGAATCCAATCATCAAGTGCCGATTTTTCTTGTTGGTGACGGTGCAGATATGTTTTATCGTCAACTGACAGCAAATGGCTTGTGCTTCGCTAAAAAAGCACCTGAACATTTGAAATTGCAAAGAGCAAGTGGTGTCTTGGCTGTTGCAGAAAAAATGATTGACGAATGTCAAACTGTTAAAGCTGAAGAACTTTTACCTTTCTATCTGCGATTGCCGCAGGCAGAACGTGAATTAAAAGCAAAATTGTCAAAATAAATGGCATCTATTTCGATGCAGAAACGGAGATAAAAATGGCAGATTTTAACAAAGGTGATATTTTAGGCATAGGTTGTGACCACGGTGGTTTCGAATTGAAGCAGAGCATTATTGGATATCTTAAAGAGCAGGGAATAGAGTATAAAGATTTTGGCTCGTATGATACTTCTTCTATCGATTACCCTGAGGTTGCGTTGAAGGTTACGGATGCTATAAATAACGGTGAAGTAAAACTTGGAGTTCTTGTTTGCGGAACAGGCATCGGAATGTCGATGGCCGCCAATAAGGTTAAAGGTATCCGTGCTGCTGCTTGTTCAGAAAGCTTTTCGGCTAAATATACAAGGCTTCATAATGATGCTAATGTTTTGTGCTTGGGCGGAAGGGTTATTGGACCCGGCGTTGCCATTGAAATGGTAGACTTGTTTTTAAACACCAAGTACGAGGGTGGCAGACACGCTCGTAGAGTTGCAAAGGTTATGGATATTGAGAATAAATAACTTTAAAATTAAAGCCCGTCAGATTTAACTGACGGGCTTTTTTTATTTTTTAAAGAGTATGTTTTTGATGATTTTGATTGTTTCTAAAACAATAAGAATCATCAAAGGTAAGAGAATTGCCGTTACCAAACCTGTGCTACTGATAGCAGTGAATCCAAAGAGCAAGCCAAGAGGCGTTACTGTTAACAACAACGTAGTTATAATGCATATTATCGAAACAATGAACAGGAAACGGTTGTGCATTATACGTTTGTAGAAATAGTCGGTTGAGCGATCACTCAGCATAAAGAACAAAAGTGACAGAACAAGTGCGACAAAAGCGGAGGTCACAGCAGATGGGTCTTTTATATTGAAGACGTATGTCAATATTGACGGTATTGCAATAATGACTCCCTTAATCAGCGAACGGATCGTATCATCTTTATCAAACAGTTCTTCACCGACAGTTCTGGGTGTTTGCTTCATAATATCAGCATCGGCAGTTTCAAAACCTATTGACGCGATGGGGAAGAGTAAAGCAAAAATTGAACCAAGAAGGACAATAGGTGCTGATGGTATAAAGGCTTTGAAGACAAGTATATTAAATAGTATCGTTACAAAAAGACAAGCACTCATTGCAAGGTAGTAGTTTATGTATTTAATGAAGTTTCCGAAAATACCGCGTGAGTTTCTTATAGTCTTGACAATGGTTCCAAAACTATCGTCGTAAACAACAACGTCGGAATTTACCTTTGCAACGTCAGTTCCTGTTTTGCCCATAGCACAACCGACATCGGCATATACCATAGGTGCGGCGTTCGCTGAGTTGTCAGCGGTTATAAGCACGGTTTCGCCGTTTCTTTGAAGAGCTTTGACAAATCTCACTCTGTCATCGGCTGAAAATCTTGCGCAAACTCTGATTTTAGGTGCAATAGCGGTAAGTTCAACATCACTTAAAGTGCTTATCTGTTCACCGGTTACACAAAGGTCGTCAGAGCCTAATATTCCGATTTTCTGGGCTACAGACGCGGCAGTGTTTATATGGTCGCCTGTGAACATAACGGTTGATATACCGGCTTTTTTACAGATTTGAATATCTTTTACAATGCCTTTTCTTTCGCGGTCAGCGATACCTAAAAGTCCCAAGAATTGAAGTCCGTTTTCCAAAACTTCTTCGTTGGGGTTGGTTGGCATTTCGTCGAGTGTTTTGTAAGAAATTGCAAGAACGCGCATACCTTCGTTGCACATGTTCTCATACGCTTCGGTGATTTTCTTGTTATCTTCACCTATGCATTTACTTAGAATAATATCGGGTGCACCTCTTACAATTACAAAAAGACGTCCTTCAATCATATTGACGGTCGTTTTGATTTTTCTTTCAGATGTTAACGGGATACAGTGTAATCTTGGAAATTCAGAATCAAAATCGGATTTAAAGAGGTTAAAATATCTTGATGTTGCGGTGATAAGTGCAGTTTCCGTATGATCCTGAACATAAGGGTCATTATCACAACAAAGTGCCGCAAAACGCATAGCAATTTCAGCGTTTTTTGTGATGTTATCGGTGCGAAGGTCAATCATTTCTTCGCCGTCATAAACCTTCTTTAAAGTCATCTTGTTTTGTGTAAGAGTTCCGGTTTTATCGGCACAAATAACAGTGACACTTGAAAGCTTTTCAATAGTCTGTGCGTTGAAAATAGAAGCCTTGTCCTTTTCAAAACGCTTGATACCCAAAGCCAAAAGGCACGCAACACGCGTGGGGAAACTGCCGGGTACGACTGCAATAAAGAAGCAGGTCGCAAGAATCAGCGAATCAAGAATTTTGCTCCAACCGATAGTGCCGCTTGTAACAAGAGTGCCTAAAAACACAATAAGAAAACAGCAGAAGAGGGCACAAATGTTAAACACTTTGAAGAAGTCGCGGTATCTTGTCGCAATTCTGTCTTGGATACCTTTATTTGAAAAAACCTTATCCTTAACAACAGCACGGCGGATTTCAGCTTCTTCACCTGTTTCGGTAACAACAGCCAAGGCGTCGCCCGTTAAAATGTGGCAACCGCAATAGACCATATTTGTGCGTTCCTTAATAGGTGTATGGTCATCGTGGATATCTTCCGCAATCTTTTGCACAATAATTGTTTCTTTTTCATTGTAAAGAACCGCTTCATCACAACGTAAAGCGTTAGCCTCAATAAGACGTGCGTCGGCAGGGATATAGTCACCCTCAGAAAGCTTGATTATGTCACCGGGAACGACAAGTTGTGCAGGAATAACAATTTCTTTTTCTTCTCGTATAACCTTGGCAGAGGTTTTTACGCGGTTTATAAGCGAAGCCATCATATTTCTCGAACGGTATTCAAGATAAACGCAGCAAGCAGCTTTTGCAAAAAGTAATACTGCGCAGACAATAGCAAAAGTAAAGTTTGCATTGCCGACCGTAACACTGTTTACAAGTTCTTTTAAAATAAATATTATCAATAAACAAAAGAGAATAATGATACTTGGGCGTCTTGCTTGCGTAAAAATGGCTTTTTTTATGCTGATATCCTTTTCCAAAACAGAAAGGTTGGTGCCGTATTCTTTTAATCGCTGAGCGATATCGGATTTTTTTAATCCTTTTTCCTTATCAGTTTTAAGCTCGGCAATAACCTCTTCGGGTGTAGCACTGTGCCAAATCATTTATTTAACACTCCTTGGTGTAAAATGTTTTATAGTCATAGTAATTATACTATAATGTATTGCAAAAATCAATTATTTTAAGGAATTTAGATTTTGTGTTTGATTTTTAAATAATATGTGTTAAAATATATAATCAGGAAATTCTGTGCTTTGGGAGTGATATTTTGGACTGGACCGAAATTAAAATTAAAGTGAATTTAGAGGATACTGAAACGGCCGAAGCTATCGCTAATATGGTTGTACCTTACGGTATTTATACAGAGGATTATTCAGAACTTGAAAAAGATGCTTTGGAAATTGCTCACATCGACCTTATTGATGAAGAACTTGTAAAAAAGGATAGAACTGTTTCCATTATTCATATATATATCAGTGATGAAGAGAATCCGTTAGAGTCGGTGGAATATTTATGTGCCCGTTACGATGCTGTTGGAATAAAGAATGAAATTATGACCGATAGTATCAGCGAAAAGGAATGGGCTGATAACTGGAAAAAGTTCTTCAAGGTTACAGAAATCGGTGAAAGATTGGTCATTCGTCCCAGTTGGGAAAAATATGATAACAAGTCAGGTAGAGTTGTGTTGAGTATCGATCCCGGTGCGGCATTTGGAACGGGAACTCATGCCACTACAAAAATGTGTCTTGAATTGCTTGAAAAATATGTTTACGATGATTCTACTCTTCTTGATATCGGTTCGGGAAGCGGTATACTCAGTATTGGTGCTGTTTTGTTGGGCGCTAAAAATGCTGACGGTGTTGATATCGATCCTGTTGCAGTTAAGGTTGCTGCAGAAAATGCCGAAATTAACGGTGTAGAGGATAAAACCAACTATATTTTGGGCGATTTGTGCGATAAAATCACCGATAAATATGATATAGTTTGTGCTAATATTGTTGCCGATGTTATTATATCTCTTTTATCGAATGTTGAGCAGTTTATGAAGAATGATTCCATCTTTCTTTGCTCGGGTATTATTGATATGCGTGAAGATGATGTTAAGGCAGCATTCAATAAATACGGCTTTACGGTCATTGACGAAGCAGAGTGCGAAAATTGGCGTGCTTTTGCGGTGAAAAAAGCATAATTTAGGAGGGCTATATGCTTCAATACGAAGAACAAAAAATTCGACTGACAAGCATTGAGGGTGATATTAAGGAACTCGGCGATGCATTGGGTCTAAGTTATTTAAGACGCGAGGTTGAAAGCCTTGAAATTCAGTCTACTGCACCTGATTTCTGGAATGATCTTGCAAAAGCACAGAGCTTACAGCAGAAATTAAGTCAGTTAAAAACAAAAATAGAAAAATATGAAAAATTACAGTCGCTTTACGAGGATACTCTTGTGCTTATCGAAATGGCTGACGAAGAAGGCGACCTTTCGATGCTCGATGAGGTGGTCGAGAGTGTTGATGATGCATTCAAGAGCCTTGAAGAACAGCGCCTGTCAACCTTGCTTACCGGCGAGTATGATGCTAATAATGCAATTCTTACTTTCCACGCGGGTGCAGGCGGTACCGAAGCACAGGACTGGAATCAGATGCTTGTCAGAATGTATACTCATTGGGGCGAGCAACACGGTTTCAAGGTCAATATGGTTGACTTCTTAGACGGTGAAGAAGCGGGCCTTAAAAGTGCGGTACTTACCATTAACGGCGAGAATGCTTACGGTTATTTGAAGGGTGAAAACGGTGTTCACAGACTTGTTCGTTGTTCTCCTTTTGACTCGTCAGGCAGAAGACATACTTCGTTTGCTTCATTAGAGGTAATGCCCGAAATCACTGCCGATGTTAACATTGAAATACGCGATGAGGACTTGAAGGTTGACACCTACCGTTCAAGTGGTGCAGGCGGTCAGCACGTTAATAAAACCGAGTCGGCTATCCGTATTACTCATATCCCGACAGGTATTGTTGTTGCCTGCCAGAATGAGCGTAGTCAGTTGCAGAACCGAGAAGTTGCTATGACAATGCTTAAATCCAAACTTTTGGAGATCAAGGAAAGGGAGCATTTAGATAAGATCGAGGATATCAAGGGTGTCCAAAAGGAAATTGCTTGGGGTTCACAGATTCGTTCTTACGTCTTTATGCCTTATACACTCGTTAAAGATCACAGAACGGGATTTGAATCGGGTAATGTCGGCGCGGTTATGGACGGCGATTTAGACGGTTTTGTTAACGCTTATTTAAAGGCTATTTCCAAAAATGAACTCGGCAACTTTGGTTCTGATGATTAAAATGTCAAGAATTTTGCAAATTTATATTGCATTTTCGAATAAAAAGTCGCATAATGAAAACAGCAAACAACAAATATTAAAGAGGTGCTTTTATGTTTGATTACAAAGTAAAAATAGGTCTTGTTCCGCTTCGCCGTGACGCTACAAACCGTCCTGCGAAAACGTTTCTTACCTGGGTCTCTGCCGAGGAAAGAGGACACAGATTTGTAGATTACATTGAAGAGAATTTCACCAATGATAATGTATCATTCGTTGATACAAAAGGCATTGGCTGTAACGACCTTGTTTATAATGAGGAATCGGTTGAAGCTACCGTTGCTCGTTTTAAGGAAGCTAAGGTTGATGCAGTTTTGATCATCAACGCAAACTTCGGTAATGAAGAGGCTGCTGCTGACTTGGCAAAAGCTATGGATTGCCCTGTATGTATCTGGGCACCGTTGGACGATGAGTATTATGTTGACGGTATGCGTCCTACCGATTCTCAGTGTGGTTCCTTCGGTCTTTCGCGCCAGATGCAGAGATATCACATTCCGTTCAGCCACATCAACTGTTGCCGTGTTGAATCTGACACATTTGCAGAGGGCTTTGACAGTTTTGTAAGAGTTGCTTGCATGGTCAAAAACTTCCGTGGTATGCGTATCGGCCAACTTGGCGCACGTACCCGTCCGTTCTACTCGGTCATCTGGAATGAGGGCGAGTTGATGGAGAAGTTCGGTGTACGTATCATTCCTATCAACTTTGCTTTTGTTGAGCAGGCATACAATGAGGTTAAGGAAACAAAGCAGGACGAAATCAAGGAAGTTGAAAAGATCTTCTACGATAACTACCAGATGGACGACCTTACTCCTGATTATGTTGAGAGAATGTCAACTTTGGTTGTTACATACAAGAAACTCTTTGCTGATTATAATGTTGATGTTATGTCGAGTGAGTGCTGGACCGGATTCCCGCAGATGTTTGACGGTTTGTGCCCTTGTTCAGTATTCGGCGTACTCAATGATATGGGCTACTATGTAAGCTGTGAAAGCGATATGCACTGTGCTATTACTGCATCGCTTCTTACAAGCGCTGCATTGGGCAAGGCTCGTCCTTTCCTGGGTGAGTTCACTGTCCGTCATCCCGAGAACGAAAATGCAGAACTTCTCTGGCATTGTGGACCGTTCCCGTTGTCCGTAAAAGCACCTGACAGCACTGCACGTCTTGTGAATCAGCGTGAGTGGTTCCGTGGTAAAGACGGTACATATACCGTTGCAAGAATTGACCAGGAAAGCGGTAACTACATGGTATTGCCTTTGGCTGCACATACTGTTCCCGGTCCTCAGACCCACGGCACATATATCTGGGCAGAGTTTGATAATCTTAACAAAGTCGAAGACAGACTTCTTGATGGTCCTTATATCCATCACTTTGTTGAAATTGAGGGAGATTACAGAAAAGAGTTCAAGGAATTCTGCAAATACTTCCCGAACCTTAAATATGACGATTCCTGCGAGAAATAAGCTTTTAGTTGGAGTTGGCTTATCTATGTAATTAAAAGTGTGACTCCAATGTTGGAGTCACACTTTATTTTTGGGGGATTTATGAGTTTTTGGGTAAGAATAATTGAATTATTTGATATGGAAATGACCGAGCCGAGTTTATATGGTTGGTTTCATATTATGTTCTTGTGCATAACCGTTCTGGCTACCGTACTTCTTTGCAAATTCTTCAAAGAGGGAACGGAAAAGCAGGTTAGAATGATTGTTTTGACAGCTTCGGTTATTGCTATTCTTTTTGAGGTTTATAAACAAATCAATTTTACTTTCAGCGTTGAAAACGGAATTGTTAAAGGTGATTTTCAATGGTATGCTTTTCCATTCCAGTTCTGCTCAATGCCAATGTATGTCGGTTTGTTGTTCGGCGTTTTGAAGCAGGGAAAGGTGCGTGACTGTTTAGCAGCTTTTCTTGCTACATATTCACTCTTTGCAGGGCTTGGTGTAATGCTTTTCCCTGATACCGTGTTTATTAGTACAATCGGCATAAATATTCAAACGATGGTCCATCATGGTTCGATGCTGGTGATCGGTTTCTACCTTTTGTATACAGGATATGTCAAGGCAAGGCACTCAACTATTCTTCGCGCAATGCCCGTGTTTGCTTCGGCAGTTGCATTAGCGGTTATATTTAATGAAATTGCACACAGAAGTGGCTTATTAGAAAATGAAACGTTCAATATGTTCTATTTCAGCCCGTATTATGAGGAATCAAACATTCCTGTATATGCTATGGTACATAGCGCTATTGACAATTATCCCGTTCGTCTGATTCTTTATGTATTTGGGTTCTCTCTTGTGGCATATATTATTCTCTTGTTGGCAATGGCGGTTAAAAAATTGAGCTTTGTTATTACAAATAGAAACAAAGAAAAAGTTTATTCTAATTCTTCAAATTAAATGTAAGATTAGCTTTTTATATTTTATTTGAAATTAAAGGTTCAATAAAAAATGCTTCGGTAAATTT
>JAZRMK010000027.1:0-8681 GCA_045647525.1 Acutalibacteraceae bacterium | reverse complement strand
CTGGCACGTCAGCTTGTTGAGCAGAGAAAGCAAAAGGCCAAGGAAGAGGTCTTCAAGGCTTCGCAAAAGGTTACACTTGATAACCTGTTCAGCCAGTTGGCAGAGGGTGAACTCAAAGACCTTAATGTTATCGTTAAGGCTGACGTTCAAGGTTCGGTCGAGGCTATTAAGGAAAATCTTGTCAAGCTTTCCAACGAGGAAGTCAGAGTTAATGTTATCCACGGCGGTGTAGGTGCTATCAATGAGTCCGACGAAATGCTGGCTGCAACTTCGGGTGCTATTATCGTTGGCTTTAACGTTCGTCCTGACCCCGTCGCGAAAGAGGCTGCTGAACGTGACGGTGTTGACATTCGCCTTTACAGAGTTATTTACGACTGTCTTGACGAGATCACCGCTGCTATGAAGGGTATGTTGGCACCCAAGTTCCGTGAGCAGATTCTCGGCACTTTGGAAGTCCGTCAGACATACAAGGTTTCAGGCATTGGCACTATTGCAGGTTGCTATGTTAAGGACGGTAAGATCACACGTGACTCCAAAGTTCGAGTTGTCCGTGACGGTATTGTTGTTGCCGAAGACGATATTGCTTCACTACGTCGTTTCAAGGACGATGTTAAAGAGGTTGTCGACGGTTACGAATGCGGCGTAAGCCTTAATAAATTCGGTGATATCAAGGAAGGCGATATTTTCGAAGCCTTCATTATGGAAGAATACAGAGATTAAAAATTGCTTGCCTGCCTTCTGGCAGGCAAAGTTTTAGAGGTAAAAATATGCCAAGTTTTAAATTAGGAAGAGCAACTTCCGATATTCAAAGGGAACTCTGCGACCTTCTTCGTGAGGTCAAAGACCCCAGAGTCAGCAAGTTACTCAGCGTTGTCAAGGTAGACCTTTCTGCCGATTTAAGCTATGCAACAGTTTACGTTAGTGCTATCGAAGGCTTTGACAAAACGGTGGAAAGTGTTAAAGGTCTCAAAAACGCCGCGGGTTTTTTACGTCGTGAGTTAGGACTTCGTCTTAAACTCCGCAAAACGCCCGAACTGCGCTTTGTTGCAGATGACTCTATTGAGCACAGTGCTCATATCGCAAGAATTCTCGACTCGTTGCCCGAATCTAAAATGACTGAGGAAGAATAATGAACTGTAAAAGAATCGATGCTCTGTCAGCGGCAGAATTTTTGAAAACGAACGATAATTTTTTGATTCTGACCCATATGAACCCCGACGGTGACACTTTGGGTTCGGGATTTGCACTGAATGCCGTGCTGCGCTCTATTGGTAAAAATTCAAAGGTCAGATGCTCGGACGAAACCCCTTCGAAATTTCAATTCTTGGTTCCCGAAAGAGAGCCCGAGTTCAATGAAGAAACCGTAATTGCGGTTGATGTTGCCGATGAGCGACTTTTGGGTGGATTAAAGGACGTATATGCAGGCAAGATCGACCTTTGTATTGACCATCACGGCACAAATATGGGATACGCGAAAAACCTTTATTTAGAGGGTGAATCGGCATCCTGCTGTGAGTGTGTTTACGAGGTGGTCAAGGCTTTGGGTGCGCAGGTCACACCGTTTGTGGCGTCGGCTTTGTATCTTGGAATGGCAACCGACACGGGTTGTTTCAAGTTTTCTAATACAACTCCGAGAACACACCGTTTTGCCGCAGAGCTTATGGAACTCGGTGCATCTTATGATGAAATAAACCGTTCGATGTTCGAAACCAAGTCAAAATCAAGGGTTGAAATGGAAAAAATGGTTTTGGAAAACATCGAATTTTGGTTCGACGGCAGATGCGCTGTAATAACGGTGCTTAAAAGTATGATAGAAGCTACTGGTTGTGAACAGACTGATCTCGATGGAATCACCGCACTTTCTCGTCAGATAGAGGGTGTTTTGATAGGCATCACATTGAAGGAAAAGTATGACAACTTCTTCAAGGTCTCTATTCGCACTTTTGAACCTTTTGATGCAGCAGAAATTGCAATGAATTTCGGCGGGGGCGGTCATAAACGTGCCGCAGGCTGTGAATTCACAGGCACTGCTGACGAAATAAAGGCAATTTTAAAAAGTTTGTTGCAGGAAAAAGTGTTTTAATTTTATGGAGGTAATATGAACGGACTTATCTTGATGGACAAGCCGCAGGGCTTTACCTCTTTTAAAGCTGCGGCCGTGATAAGACGGATATACTCTGAAAAAAGGGTGGGTCATACCGGCACACTCGACCCGCTGGCGACAGGTGTTTTGCCCGTGCTGCTGGGCCGTGCAACAAGACTCTGCTCGTACTGTCTTGAAGCCGACAAACGATATACTGCAAATGTAAGGTTGGGCGTTACGACCGATACTCTCGACATCACGGGAGAGATACTGACCGAGTGTGAGCCAAACGTTTCCGATGAAGAATTATTGGCTGCTATCGGCAATTTTCTGGGTGAGTATGACCAGCTTCCACCGATGTTTTCGGCAATAAAAAAAGACGGTGTCCGTCTTTACGATTTGGCTCGTCAGGGTTTGCAGGTCGAACGAAAGACCAGACGTGTCAACATTAAAGAAATAAACCTTTTGGAGCGTAGAGGAAACGATTTTGTAATCGATGTCTTGTGCTCAAAGGGTACATACATCAGGTCACTTTGTGACGATATAGGCCGTTTTCTCGGTTGCGGAGCTGTGATGACTCAACTCATGCGTACCAAAACGGCACAGTTTTTGATTGGCGAGTGCGTGACCGTAGAACAGTTGGAAAACGACCCGGATAGTTGCTTGCTGTCACCCGAAAGGGTTGTTGAGTATCTGAGATGCGTGGACTACGCCGAAACTCAGGGCAATCGGTTTATGCACGGTGCTTTGATCGATGCAAAGCGTATAAAATTTTTCGATGATGCAAAAGATGGCGAACTTTTCCGTGTTCGCTGTAACAAAAAATTTTTAGGATTAGCGGAATATATTGAGGCTGAAAATTCACTGAAAACCAAGTGTGTTGTGGCTGACGAACTTTAATAGAAAGGGGATGTTTTTTATGTATGAAAACGGCAGCGTTGTTGCATTGGGCACGTTTGACGGGTTGCATAAAGGTCATCAATCGGTGTTGCTTTCTGCATTGAAATTCACATCTCTTACACCGGTTGCAGTCACATTTTCAGAACCGCCTAAACGCTCGGCATCGGGTGAAAAGGTCGGTATGCTTATGCCCATGCAGGACAAATTGAACAGTCTGTACGAAATGGGTTTCAAAACAGTGAAGGTTCTCGATTACAAAACAGTGCGTGATATGACCGCAGAACAGTACCTTGACTGTCTGTTTGAGGAGTTTAATGTAAAGACTGTTGTGTGCGGATTCAACCACCATTTTGGAAAAGGTGGACTGGGAAATGCCGAGTTTTTGACATCGTATTGTCATTCGCACGGTGCAGAGGCGGTTATCTGTCCTAAGCTTACCGTTTCGGGTCATGAGGTGTCGTCTACCTTTATTCGCGAACTTATAAAAGGCGGCAACATAGGTCTTGCCAATCTTTTGTCAGGACGTGCATTTTCCTTCAAAACCGAGGTGTGTCACGGCGATGAAAGAGGCAGAACAATAGGCTTTCCTACGATAAACCAACCGCTTGATGAGAGTCTTGTTGTACCTAAATTCGGTGTTTATGCAACCGCGGTCAAGGTTGACGGAATGTTGTACGCGGGAGTGACAAACATTGGGATACGACCGACCTTTAAACTTCAAAAACCGCAGAGCGAGACCTACATTTGTGATTTTAGCGGTAATGTTTACGGCAAAGAGGTCGAGATAAAGCTACTTAAATATCTGCGCGAGGAAAGGCAGTTCAATTCTCTTGACGAGTTGCAACAAGCCATATCAGAGGATGCAGAAACAGCAAAGAAAGAATTTTCTTTATATATTTAAAAATAAAAAGCCGAGATTTATATCTCGGCTTTTTTGTTTTTCATTTGTCGTCTTCGCGGGGGTTTATGTGGAATTTCTCGAATGACTCCATATAGAAAGGCATCTCGGTTTCGGGCAATTCATCTTCGATGTTTTTAACCTCACGAGGCTGTTTTTTGAAACAATAGAGAGAAACAAAGGCGGTAAACGAGCCTGCCGCCAATAACGCAGGTTGTGAAATGCAGGAGTCGGAAACCTTCGCGCCGTGCTTTAAAAGCAATGCCAACCATTCGGGGACAAGCGAAACAAAACAAAGTGTCGATGCAATAAGTCCCAATGGGTAGAGCAACTGAATGTTTCTCGACTGCTTGACACCGCTTTTGAGTTTTCCGAACGAAATAAAGAACAGCAAAACGAAGGCTATTGCAAGGGTTTCGAGAATAGTTCTGAAACGCAAGGGACGGGTTGAATAATAGGCGTAGGACAAAATAAACTCATACACCCAAACACCTATCCATACAAGTGTTGCGATTCTGGGGAATTCGAAACCCGAAAACTCGGTAAATCCATATAAAAAGCAGGTCAACCCACCGAAGAGTGAAATTGTGAAGAAAAGACCGCCGGTCTGGATGTTTCCTGCAAGATAAATCGAACCGCTTATGATATAAAGGACGCCTGCGAAGACAGAAATTGCAACCGACGGAACGGACTTGGTTTTTATTTCTTTCGGCATACGGGGTTTGTAGAGCGCGTTGGTAAACACCGATACCATCAGAAGCAGTGAAACGACCACCAAAATAATGTTTATCGGCAGTGACGATGTTTTTAAAAAAGCCGAGCCGGGTTCTGTAAAAAATATTATCTGTATTGTTCTGAAAAGAATTAAAACTGCGTTGCCGATAAGGTAAAGCAGTGTTGTCAACTGTAATTTCAACGAAAATCCTCCAAGTCATTAAACCAATATTGAAATCATATATTATTATGTACGATAGGTTTATTGTATTATTTTTGAAGCAGTTTGTCAATTACTTAAAATGTTAAAGATTTATGAGGGTTTACTATGAGAGGAATTTACGCAGGTGTTATAGCGGCATTATTTTTAAGTCATGTTCTTTTTCCGCTTTTTTCGATGAATAAAACTATTTTGCCGTCGGTTGACTATACAGTTGAGACTCCTGACGGCACGGTCGATGGTGAGAGTTTCAGGGTCAAAATGGAAGACGGTGAAATCGTTAAACTTTCGGCGTTTGATTACATAAAAGGCGTGGTATATGCAGAAATGCCTGCCGAGTATTCCACGGAAGCGCTTAAAGCGCAGGCCGTAGCGGCATATACCTTTGCACTTTACAGAAAGCAGCAAAATAAGGACAAGGACTATGATATAACCGATAGTACAAGTCCTGACCAGGCGTATATGACCGAAGAGGAGTTTAAAAAAAGGGAAGGCAGCAACTACTCCGCGTACAGCAAGAAAATAGGCGATGCCGTGAAGTCGGTTTTGGGCAAGGTAATTACCTACGACGGACAGATCGCACTGTCTATTTATCATAACATTTCGGGCGGAAAGACCGAAAGTGCTGAATTGCTTTGGGGTGGCAGTTACCCGTATCTGCAACCGGTTGAGAGCGTCGGTGACCTGCTTTGCCCCGAATATTCAAGTGAAAAGACGATAAGCAGTGACGAGTTTAAGGCAAAGGCGGAAAAATTGGGCGCCAAACTTTCGGGCGAGGCAAACGAGTGGCTCGGAGAAATCAAAAATTCCGAGTCGGGAACGGTTTTAAGCCTTGAAATCGGGGACAAAGCATTCACGGGCGCCGAACTTCGTGAGGCATTCGGACTTAAAAGCGCCAATTTTGACGTGAGCTGCAAGGACGGAAATTTCGTGTTTTCGGTGCGCGGCAACGGGCACGGTGTGGGAATGAGTCAGTATGGCGCGCAGTTTATGGCATTGCAGGGAAGCGATTACGTGGAGATACTGCATTGGTACTATAAAGGCTGCGAAATCGGTTGAATCGTGTCGAAACGGTATCATATTTCACAAAATCGTGATACAACAATTATGCATATATCCAAAATTTGCCAAAACACAGCAAATGTAATTGAGAAAATATATGTTATGTGATACACTCAAATTGAGGCAGTGGCAAAAACTGCCGCAGGACTATCCCATAATATATTATGGAGATACTAATCAGTATTTACAGTAGAAAGAGGCGCTGGTATATGAAAGGAATTTTGCTTGTAGCTATGGCAGTATGTTTCTTGCTGTGTTCTTGTAAAACATCAGATACACAGTCCCAGATATCTTCCGTACCCGGCAACAGTAATTCGTCAAACAGCTCTGATACATCAGACGATGTTGCAACTTCGGTGGAATTAGCAACTCCCCAAACAGTTGAGATAATAACAAATTCTGATGAGAAATATGACGATATATATGAGACTTCTACGTGGTTTATGAGATCTTCTTTTGTTGATCCTGATGCCAAAAAGAATAAAACGGTCAACATATACGGCAAGGAATATCAAGTGACGTATGTAGAAACTCTAATACACGACAACGGTAAAAACGATGTTCTTAGGCGCGGCGTTGAATGTTATAAGGGTTCAGAAATTTCAGTTGAGTTCCTTAAAGGCACCGAGCAGATTACGGCTTTAACAATGAACACGCCTTCATCTTCGGCAGAAAAGGAATTCAGCGAGGATGAAATAAAAAATATTGCTGAGGATTTTATGTCTCAGATTATGAGCGAAGAGGAATTCAGCAAGTATAAAAGTTATATAATAAGATGCTCTGAGGATTCTAATTATTGGGATCTGACGTATCGCAGAGAGTTCAAGGGACATCAAGCGCTTGAAGTCATATGTCTTGGAATTACAAGCACGGGTGAAGTACAAAGTTATGAGGCTTTTAACTTGTGTGCATTTGATTATGCTAATCCTAACATAACAAAAGAACATATTGACGCGGCAATATCGTCGGCAAAGGCGCAATTACAATCGAAGGCAGACCTTACCAATACGCAAACACTGGCTGAAAATCCCGATTCGAAGGATATTGTTCGGCTTGAATTTGATTCAAACGGTCTGCTTGTCATTGATTCAAACGGTGACTTGTATGTTAATATGGTATACACCGCGTGTTATGACCCGGAGGCTGATAGAATGCAAACCGAATATGATTGTTCCATATACGTAAAAGTCGGATAATGGTAATTGAAAACAACCGCTGCGAAACTCGTGGCGGTTGTTTTAGTAATAAAAGGCTCTGCCAGCGTCATCCTGAACGGCAGTGAGGGAACGAGCAACTTAACCGCAGTCATCCTGAACGGTAGTGAAGGATTCCGTGGTAATGTCGGTGGCGTGGTGAGATTCTTCGACTTCGTCTCAGAATGACAGTTAAAGGGGGGGAGATTCTTCGACTTCGTCTCAGAATGACAGTTAAAGGTGGAAGAGATTCTTCGCTACGCTCAGAATGACAGTTAAGTTTACAGTTTCTAAGAGCCTGGCATTGAAAACAGAAATGTAATGTGATAATATTGATATATAAATGGTTTCAGATAGGGTGAGTTCTTATGAAAAGATACCGCTGTCCGCATTGTGGGTGGAAAACAATAAGTTATAGCGACATATTGGCCAGCTACGGTACGAGTAGAGGTTTCGGTGGGACCCCTAAATATTATAATTACGTTGAATGCCGTCAATGCGGACAATGTTGCACACCGATAATCGTCTCATCAGGGATAACTTCGTTGCGCTGCGGTACGTTGTTGCTGATATTGATTCCCGTAATATTGGCAGGCGTTTACATAAACCGTTTTTTCGCTCTGTTGATATTTGTGTACCCTTTTATTGATCTACTGATAGCAACACCTGCTAGATCATTGAAACGCATCAAACGAAGACAATTGTTTCCCTCACCGTCCGGCTTTGATGAATCACCCGATGGGAAATTCAGTGTTAACGACAGCAGGGATATACGCTCCTATGGAATATACGGAATTAAGTTTGATTGCGAAAAATACGACGAAACTTTAAGAGAACTCTATATTGACGGAATGGTACCTGTGGTGTTCCATGAAAAGAAAAAGGGCAGTAATATGTTTGAAGTCCGAATAATCGGGAAGAAATTTGTTCCAAAAGAGTTGTTGCAACCGGGTTCAAAATTTATGGTTGAAGACAACGACCAATTTATTTGCCGAGGACAAGTTGAAGAAATGTTCCCCGAACGCGCAGAATCGGATGAGCAGTAAAACTTGCGTATTCACTACTCATACACAACATGGGTCGATATGACTATTGATTATTAAGTTGGAGGCTATTTATGAAAAAATACCGCTGTCCTCACTGCGGGCAAAGATCCATTGGCATAATTGACAGGCTTTTTTCTCGCAGTCGCTACCATTATCAAATATTCTATCCTGCAACGGTTTTATGCAAAGATTGCAATAAATGGAGCAGGACAATTCCAAAAACCAAAAAGCTTTTATTATGGAGAACATTCCCTGTATTCATAGCCTTGGCCTTTTTTGTGGTGACGTTGCTTTCGTCAAATGCGTTAATCCTCTTAATTGGTGTTGTATTAACATTGTTGGCGTACATAATCTCACGCGTTGTCGATGTGTATTTTGAACCGTTAATACCAATCGAATTAGACGAAGGTGTAAGGAAGTCTTTCAGCTGGAAAGTGCCTTCACCCGATGGGAAATTCAGTGTTAACGACAGCAGGGATATACGCTCCTATGGAATATACGGAATTAAGTTTGATTGCGAAAAATACGACGAAACTTTAAGAGAACTCTATATTGACGGAATGGT
>JAZRMK010000026.1:0-5593 GCA_045647525.1 Acutalibacteraceae bacterium | reverse complement strand
GGTGCCGAAGCAGTTGAACTTGCATTTTCTTTTATCGAAAAGGGTGCAACTGTCGGCGTGGGCGGTTCCGTCACGCTCAACAAACTAGGCGTACTCGATATCTTGCGTCAAGGGGATTACAACTTTTTAGACCGCTACGCGACTACTGACAGAACTGAAATCGACAACATTTTCCATAAATCTTTACTTGCCGATTACTATTTTACTTCTTCTAATGCCATAACGGAAAACGGTGAACTTTACAATGTTGACGGAACAAACAACCGTGTTGCTGCTCTACTTTTCGGCCCAAAAAATGTTATCGTGATTGCAGGTGTCAACAAGATCGTAAAAGACCTTGATGAAGCACAAAAAAGGGTGAAAACTGTGGCAGCTCCGCTTAATTGCAAACGTTTAGGGAAAAAGACCTACTGTGCCGAAAAGGGTATCTGTGCGGCGTTGGACGGTGCCAACGGTATGGCAGACGGTTGTTCCTCACCCGACCGAATATGTAGAAACTATGTTATAAGCGGTCCTCAGGTGCAGAAGAATCGAATCAAGGTTATTTTGGTTAACGAAGAGTTAGGATATTAAAAAAAGCGAGTGATCAACACTCGCTTTTTTCTTTAATTTCACATCTTTTATAAACCTCTTGGGCAATCCGAGCAATTTCAAGTCTTTCCATTCTTTTACAAGACCTTAATTTCCGCTTTTTAGGTTTACCCCAAACATTAAAAATACGAGGACCTATCCACTCACACTCGCCGGTGCTTTGAAATACACCGTTTAAAATTGACAGCACTGCCTTTCGCGGTTTCATAAAAATCAGTTTCATTGGATGCTTTATAACTGCGAATATCAATTTAGGGTAATGAGCAGTTATATTTGTGAATGTTATTCCGGGATGTGTCACACTTAAAGTGACCTCTGTTTCATCCTTGAACAGTTCATACATCGAAAACATCAAATACCGTTTTGCGTTGCCATACACCTTTGACGACTGCTTCCTTTTGCTAAAATCAACATCCCTGTTATCAATTTTGGAATAGTTGTGCGCAATACTTCCGACAACAACTACCCTGCCGTGATTTTCACGCAAAATGGGAATAAGACTTTGTATCATAAACAAAGGCGACGCAAAATTTATCTGGAACACATTGTCATAACCCGTGGTACACTTATGTCTTGGTATGCTGTACGCGCCTGCATTATGTATAAACACGTCTATTTTTTGTGATTTTAAAACGCCAACAGCCGTCTGTACCGATTCGATATCCTCTAAATCGGCATTTATACATTTTACCGACACATTGAAGCATTTCTGCAATTCTTCTTTGTGACTTTGTGAACGTTCGGCATTTCGGTCAACCAGTATCAAATTCGCGCCGAGCTTTGCAAGACAAGCGCACAATTCCTTGCCCAAACCACCAGTTGAACCGGTTACCGCAACTGTTTTGCCACTAAGCGATTCTGTGTTCTTTGCAAGCCATTTTTCAATATTCATATAACCCTCAATAACGATACTTTTTACGCTGACAAATAAGGAAAACTACGGTTACAATCATTGCCAGACCTTCGGCAACCGTAACGGAATACCAGATGCCGTCAAGTCCTAAAAACAACGGCAGTACAATTACGGCCGCGACCTGAAAAACTATGGTCCTTAAAAATGCTATCACCGCCGATACAAGCCCATTGTTTAACGCTGTAAAAAAGCCCGAACCGTATATACCTACACCCGCGAAAACGAATAAAAGCGCATATATTTTAAAGCCGTTTACTGTCATATCCATCAACGCCTGGTCGTAACCGACAAAAATCATACTCAACGGTTTTGCGAGCAAGCGCGCTGCAACGTACATTACAATAGACGAAACGATGTTTATTGTCAAACTGCGTTTTAAAAGACCTTTGAGTTCTTTGTGATTCCCTGCTCCGTAATGGTAACTCACTATCGGCGCAGTGCCAACGGAATATCCTATAAATACACTTAAAAACATCAAATTCACATACATCATCACGCCGTATGCCGCAACGCCGTCCTGACCTGCATATCGAAGCAACTGAATGTTATAAAGCATACCCACCAAAGACATAGAAATATTAGACATCAGTTCTGACGATCCGTTAGTACAGGTTCTCAATAAGGTCATTCCATTGAATCCTGCTTTGCCAAGTTTTAAAATGCTTCGATTAGGTCGCAAAAAATACACAACAGGCACAATTCCACCGACAAGTTGGCTCACTGCCGTAGCAACCGCGGCACCAACTAAACCAAAAGAAAAAGCCGCTACCAACAAAGCATCCAGCACAATATTGGACACGCCTGCCACCACCGTCATAAGCAGTCCCAACTGCGGTTTTTCAGCTGTTACGAAAAAGCTTTGGAACTCAAATTGCAACATATATGCAGGCAACGCCAGCAGGATTATTCTGCCGTATATTACGCAAAAGTCGAGCATTGCACCATCTGCGCCTAACAAAACGGCAACAGGACGAATAAAGATAATTCCCAGCACCGACAATGCTGCAGCGAAAATGACCGAAACATAAACGATACATGAAAACTGCCTATGAGCTTTTTCACGGTCACCCTCACCCATTGTCTTGGCGACCAGAGCGCTACCGCCCGTTCCGAACATAAAACCGAATCCACCCAAGATCATCAAAACAGGCATTATAAAGTTGACCGCCGTAAACTCTGTCTTACCGACAAAATTGGACACAAAGAAACCGTCCACAACGCCGTAAACCGATGTGAATATCATCATCACAATCGACGGCAATGTAAAACGGAAAAGTTTCTTATAGGTAAAATGGTCGGATAACTGGATTTTCATAAAACTTCCCTTTTCTTAGACTTTTGTATTATTATACCACATAATTGCTGCAATTCAAAGCGTATAAGATATGTTTTTACATAATATTGCAAAATCACTTGCAAATAGTCGCTTCAATTATTATACTTGAATTATAAAAGGTTTCTATGGAGGGGCTTTATAATGGAAAAAACATTTTTTATTGAATCAATGTCGCAGGACCAGTTTTACGAACATATAAATTCGTGGTTTGCTCAAAATCGCAATATCGTAGTTAAGCGTTTTTACATTTCTGAAAAAACATCGTTTGGTTTGTTAGTTAATAAATCAAATGTTCAGAATATCACCATAATATACGATGTGGACAACAATTCGAACAACCTTTACGGCATCGCATATTACGAAAAATTTGCACTTATGAAAATAAGTATGGAAAGTATGAAGAACAGCTGGCAAAGGTCTAACCCCAATTTAGATGTTGTTACATATTCATACCGCCATAACGCGCGCGGTCAGGTCGGCAACCTTTTAATGAAAGGTATCGGTGCGAGCAACCGCAACCAGATTTGGATAATTTATAAAGCAAAAGGGACCCCTAAAACTGCGGTGCCTCCGGTGGAAACCGTGGAGAAACCCACTGTAACTGCCACCACTGCCGCACAATCACCTGTGCCGCAAGATAGTGTTGCGCCTAAAAAGAAATTTTGTTCACAGTGCGGCAAACCACTGTTAGCTGATTCTAAATTCTGCCAAAACTGCGGAGCAAAAGTGTAAAAGCCTTATAAATTACCCAAAGGCGAAGCATACATACAACCCTGCAAAAACATATGTACAAAAAACCGCCCGAATTTCTTCGGGCGGTTTTTTAGTAAACCTTATTCCTCGATAGCAACCTATGGTGCTATACGCATAAGAGTAATATCATATTTTCTTTTTCATAAGTCCGTGTTTATTGCAATATATATACAGATACCCACTGCCACGAAAATTAAGGCGAGTTTCGGCATTACCTTCAGGATAAAATTTTACAAATTGCACTCTGTCCGATGTCACATAACAAACAAATGAAATATAGTGAATTTTTGTCATATCGTGGTTAACTGAAACAAAATGCTCATCTTCCACCTTTTCTATCGTTATTTCATGGTCGGCATCTGTCTCTTCTGCTTCAAGAGGCGGCAAAATAACTCCGCAACAACTTATTACCGTATCGCCTACCGTTCTGATAATATTGTTACAAATAGGGCAAACATAAAAATTTGAACGAAGTATGTTCGCGGAAGCATTTTTATTTATAACCGTATCACCTGACATCAATTCCATAACCGAAACAGATAGTGCTTTTGCCAGTAGTTCAATTAAGGTTATATCAGGCAATCCCTTTCCTGTTTCCCATTTTGAAACAGCTTTACTGCTAACACCCAAAACATCAGCAAGTTGTGCTTGGGTGATTCCTTTTTTCTCCCTAAGACCTTTAATGGTAGCACCTGTTATGTAAGTATCCATATAAATCGCTCCTTTACAGAACATTATAGTACGCGAAAACAAATATCACAACCTACTCTGCGTTGACAAGAAAAATCCCTGCCAAAAATTTGGCAGGGATTTATTTTAAGGTATTTTGTTGCCTGCGGCGCGGTAGATTTCATACCACTCTTCCCTCGTGATACTGATTTCAGAGGCTTTAAGACAATCGGTAAGCCTTGCGATCTTAGTTGTTCCAGTGACAGGCTGCATCTTGGCAGGATGACGAAGAATCCAGGCAAACGCAATAGTTGTTTTCGAAACCGAGTATTTTTCTGCAATTCGCTCCAGAGTTTCGTTGAGTTCAGGGAATTTGTCATTGTCAACAAAGCATCCCTCGAAGAAGCCGTATTGCATCGGCGACCAGGGCTGAATGGTTATATCCTTCAATCTGCAAAAATCAAGCACACCGCCGTCACGGTTGATAGCAGCATCGTTATGCATATTGACGTTCACGCCGGAATCTATCATCGACGTGTGCATAACACCGAACTGCAACTGATTGGTACAAATCGGCATGTCAAGCGCTCTTTGCAACAGCTCAATCTGATACGGGTTGTGGTTAGAAACGCCGAAATGACGCACCTTCCCCGACGATTTTAAATAATCGAAAGCTCTTGCCACCTCTTCGGGTTCCATAAGAACATCCGGACGGTGAAGAAGCAAAACGTCGATATAATCAGTGCCGAGCCGTTTCAGACTGCCGTCAACCGAATTAACAATGTGGTCATATGAGAAGTCGTACCTTCCCTTTTTAATGCCGCACTTCGTTTGAATGAAGATATTCTCACGCATTGACGGTGTGATAGCCTTACCGAACACCTCTTCACTTTTCCCACCACGGTAGATGTCGGCATGATCGAAAAAGTTGGCGTCAAGTTCTAATGCCGTGTCAACAAACTGCGCCACCTGGGATTCGGTCATATCCCCTATTCGCATACACCCAACCGCAATGGTCGGCACTTTCATTCCGCTTTTTCCAAAATCGATAGTATACATACCACACAATCCTTTCAGTGTTATTATAACACGCTTTTCATTCGATATAAAGAGCTTTTCGAAAATCCAAAACCTTCACCATATAAACGTAAAGGGCGGTCAATGACCGCCCCTATATTCAAATCCTTTTATTTTGCGTCAATTGCTTTTTTAAGGTATTCACATGCAGTGTCGCAATCAATTTTATCGAAAAATTCAAAGGGTGACATGCTGAAATGATATTCAGCTCCTCCCTGTGCTTTGATTATAAATACAATAGACACACAAGAAGT
>JAZRMK010000025.1:0-23081 GCA_045647525.1 Acutalibacteraceae bacterium | reverse complement strand
TAAGGAAGCAATGCAACATAACGTGCACGCTTGATAGCAGTGGTGAGCTCACGCTGATGAGCAGCGCAAGTGCCGGTTACACGGCGAGGAAGAATCTTTGCACGCTCAGAAACAAACTTACGGAGCTTTGCAACATCCTTGTAATCAATAAACTCAGCACGGTCAACACAGAAGTGGCAAACCTTCTTTCTGGGTTTACGGTGCATAGGTCTCTCGTTTCTCTCCATTTAAGGCAACCTCCTTATAAATTTTAGTAGAAAAGCCATACGGCTTTAAGGTTTAATTAAAACGGCAGATCGTCGTCAGAAGCAATTTCTGCAAAATCTCCCAAATCGGAGTTAGAGAAGGACTGCGGAGCAGTTTCCTTCTTGGGTGCAGAATAGCTGTTATTATCAGAGTTGCTGTTCTTAGGCTCAACGAAATGAACATTATTTGCAACAACTTCAAAGGTATAACGATTGTTTCCGTCCTTGTCCTGATATCTACCGGTCTGGATAGAACCTTCGATAGCAATACGCTGGCCCTTCTTAAAATAATTACAAATAAATTCAGCCTGCTGACGCCAAGCAACGATATTGATGAAATCTGTCGCTCTTTCTTCGCCTGCCTTCGCAAATCTGCGGTCGACAGCGATGGTAAACCTTGTCACAGAAATATCGGAATTTGTGCGACGTAACTCGGGATTATCGGTCAATCTACCGATGAGAATAGCTACATTCATAATTCTTATCTCCCTTACTTACTGATAACCATGGTACGGAGTGCACCATCGGTAATCTTTGCAACACGTTCGAGCTCTGCGGGGAAATCAGTACCACTCTCGAAGTTTACGAGAACATAGTAACCGTCAGTTTCGTCGTTGATAGGATATGCGAGTCTGCGCTTACCCCAATCGTCAACGCTTTCGATAGTACCGTTTTCAGAAATGAGAGCCTTAAATTTTTCAACGAGCGCGTTGGTTGCCTCTTCACCGTTAACAACGGAGAAAACAAGCATTGCTTCATACTTCTTGGTAATCATGCGTTTACACCTCCTTTTGGACATTTGGTTCGCATTTAATTTGCGAACAAGGAGCTATTGGACAATATTTCCTCAATAGCCTAAATATTATATCAACCAAATCAATAAAAGTCAACAATTATTTTAAATATACCTTTTTTATTTATATGCTTGTTAAAAATTTGACTTTTATTGCTAAATATTGTTGAAAATATCTTGAAAACTTAAAGAAATATGGTAAAATAACTATGTTAAATACACTGTTTTAAGGAGTAATACTTATGGCAAATGAATTTTTAGTTGAAATTTCCGCACGTCACGTTCACGTTTGCAAGGAAACACTTGAAACCCTCTTCGGTGCAGGTTATGAACTCACACCTAAAAAGGACCTTTCTCAGCCCGGTCAGTTCGCTTGCGAAGAAAGAGTTACCGTTGTAGGTCCCAAAAAAGAGATCGCAGGCGTTTCTATCTTAGGCCCCTGCCGTCCCGAAGACCAGGTTGAGCTTTCCGCTACAGATGCTCGTTCTATCGGTGTCAAGGCTCCTATTCGTGAATCCGGTGATGTTGCAGGCTCAGGTGCATGTAAGCTCGTCGGTCCCTGTGGTGAAGTTGAACTTTCTCAGGGTGTTATCGTTGCAAAGCGTCACATTCATATGACCCCCGAAGATGCTGCAAAACTCGGCGTTAAGGATACACAGATCGTTAATGTTAAGGTAGAAACCGATGGAAGAAGCCTTATTTACGGTGACACCATTGTCCGTGTAAGCCCCAAATACGCACTTGCAATGCACGTTGATACTGACGAAGCAAACGCAGCCGCTATTCCCGGTAGCTGCATGGCAACCATCGTTGAATAATTTAGGTCTTTACTTACACATTCCGTTCTGCAAAAGTAAATGCGCTTACTGCGACTTTTACTCCTTTAACGCAGACGGTCATATTAAAGACAACTACACAGCCGTACTCCAAGAGCACATAAAACTCGCAGGAGCACGGCTTTCTGTTGTTGCTGATACTTTGTATTTCGGTGGCGGAACGCCTTCACTGTTGGGTGGAAAACGCATCACATCACTTATAGAGGTCGCAAAGGATTCTTTTGGAGATAATTTTCATGAAATAACTGTTGAAGTTAATCCGGGTGACGAGTTGATAGAAGATTTTACACTTTTGAAAAACGCCGGTGTCAACAGACTTTCAATAGGTGTCCAATCTTGCGTTGAGTCTGAGCTAAAAGCGTTGTCCCGACGCCACAATTTAAATGACGTCAAGAGAACGGTTAACTCTGCTAAAATGGCAGGAATATACAATATTTCGGTAGATCTAATGATTGGAATACCAAACCAAACCAAAGAATCTCTAAGCGAATCACTCCAAACTATTTTAGAATTAAAACCCACCCATATTTCCTGCTATATATTAAAAGTTGAACCTAACACAAAATTTGGTCAATCTGACATTTCGACCCTCAATTTACCCGACGAAGACACCGTTGCTGACCTATATTTACAAATGTGTCAAACGCTCAAAAATGCCGGATTTGAGCATTACGAAATTTCTAATTTTGCTTTGCCGTCATTCCACTCACGGCACAATATGAAATATTGGAACTGTGAAGAATATTTAGGATTAGGTCCTTCTGCACATTCATATATAAACGAAAAACGGTTTTATTTCCCGAGAAATATCAATGAATATCTGAACTCACCCCAAATTATTGCAGATGGCGAAGGCGGAAGCGAAGAAGAATACATGATGCTGCGTTTAAGGTTGGCAGATGGTATAGATTTTACAGATTACTCCAAAAAATACGGTAAGCCCTTTCCCCACAGCATCATTAAAAAAGCTCACATTTTAGCTTCTCACGGGCTTATAAATGTAACCGACTGTAATATCTCTCTTACAGAAAAAGGGTTTCTTCTGTCAAATTATGTTATTTCAGAACTAATTTTGTAATTTAGGGTAGAAATACTAAATAATTTATGTTATTATTTAATAGAAATATTAACAAAGGAGTTTAAATTTATGAAAAAGTTTTTCTCTGATTTCAAAGCATTTATCAGTCAAGGCAATATTATTGACATGGCAGTCGGTGTTGTTGTCGGCGGTGCGTTTAAGGCGATCGTATCTTCTCTCGTCGCTGACATTATCAATCCCCTTATTGCTCTTATCACCGGCAATGTTGCTCTCGACGACTTGAAGTATGTGCTCATCAAGGCTGAATCGGCCATAGACCCCGCAACAGGACTTCTTACTGAAACACAGCCCGAAGTTGCAATTACATACGGCATATTCATTCAAACCATCATCGATTTTATTATCATTGCTCTTTCTATCTTTGTAGTAATCAAGGTTATGATGAGCACCCACAAGAAGTTGGAAGCATTGAAGAAAAAGCAGGTCGAAGAAGAAGCCGCAGTTGCAGAGGCTACTACAAAGGTATGTCCCTTCTGCAAATCTGAAATCTCAATCGATGCTACACGTTGCGCACACTGCACTTCTGAACTCGATAAATAATCAATTAAAAGACATCTGCTAAATATTAGCAGATGTCTTTTTATGTACATTTATTACGACAAAATAGTATTGCAAAACAAAGTGTGATATGGTAATATTGTTTTAACAAATTGTCCTCGAAAGGTGTGTATTTAAATGGCTATTCTCATTACCGGCGGTGCCGGCTACATCGGCAGCCACACCTGTGTTGAACTTTCTAACGCAGGATATGATATCGTTGTTATCGACAACCTTAGAAACAGTAAGGTTGAAGCTGTCAAACGCATTGAAAAAATCATTGGCAAGCCCGTAAAATTCTACGAGGCTGACGTTCGTGATAAAGATGCTTTGCGTAAGATCTTCAACGAAAACAAGATAGAAGCGGCAATTCACTTTGCAGGTCTTAAAGCTGTTGGCGAATCAGCAAAGATTCCTATGGAATATTACAAAAATAATCTTGATTCCACCTTTGCACTCTGTGATGTAATGGAAGAGTTCGGTGTTAAGAAGTTGGTCTTCTCTTCTTCTGCAACAGTTTACGGTGTTGCTACCGAAATGCCGTTGGTTGAGACGATGCCGTTAGGTGCTATCAACCCTTATGGTCGAACCAAACTCTTTATCGAGGAAATGATGCGTGACCTTTATGCTGCCGACAACGAGTGGAGTATTGCTCTTCTCCGTTATTTCAACCCTATCGGTGCACACAAGAGTGGTACCATCGGCGAGGACCCCAAAGGAATTCCCAACAACCTTATGCCCTATATTTCACAGGTCGCAGTCGGCAGACTCGAAAAACTTCACGTTTTCGGAAATGACTATAAAACGGTTGACGGTACCGGCGTTCGCGATTATATTCACGTCGTTGACCTTGCGGACGGTCACGTCAAGGCGGTTGATTGGGCACTCAAAAATACAGGTTGTGAAGCCATTAACCTTGGTACTGGTAACGGATGTAGTGTCTTGCAGCTCAAAGATGCATTCCAAAAGGCTTCTGGTATTGAGATTCCTTTTGTTATCGACCCTCGTCGTCCCGGCGACCCTGATGAAGTTTATGCTAACGCTGACAAAGCAAAAGAAATGCTCGGTTGGGAAGCAAAAAAGACTATCGACGATATGTGTTCTGACACATGGCGTTGGCAGAAAAACAATCCCAACGGCTACGGCGAATAAAACAATCTGTAAGACCGCGGAGATAAACCGCGGTCTTTATTTTTAATTTTTTTATAAAAAACACTTGCATTTATATTTCACTTGTGGTATCATACCAAACGTGGCTTGGGGGTATAGCTCAGCTGGGAGAGCGCTTGAATGGCATTCAAGAGGTCAGCGGTTCGATCCCGCTTATCTCCACCAAAGCACTTGGAACGAATTGTTTCGGGTGCTTTTTTATTGTTATTAAATACATAAAACCTAACAAAAAACTACCTGGGCCAAATGCGGCAAGGAGTTTTTTTACTTAACCGCAAAGTGTATTTTTGCCAACGAGATATTCGTTGATAAGAGTAAGGTCGTTGTTGTTTACAACACCGTTGCCGTCGATATCAGCGGCACCGAGATCCATGTGTTTGAAATCATAACCCGGCTCTTTTGCAATATATTTTGCAATATAGGTTGCATCCATTGCATCAACCACGCCGTCACCGGTGGTATCACCCTTATTGTACTTGCTGGTAAGGTATTTCATACTTTGGCCAGCGGTTTGATAAACATGAACATAATCAACAATAAACTGATTACTATCGGTCCACTCAACCGAGCCGTCAGGCACGATATAGCTACGTGTTGCAAAGCCAACAGCCAAGCTCAATCTCAAATATGTATTAGGACAGCTTGCCGCATCTTTGGCAAATTCAATTTCAGCCGCCTTCATATTTTCATCAGTACTGCTTGAATACTGCAAACCGTCGGTTGCGTAGTTGTAAGTGAACGAAACATTACCATCTACGGTAAATGTCATAGTGTTTTCGTCCCAAGCATAACCGAATGTATGTAATCCGTTGTCAAAACCTGTATTATCCTTCATACGATAAATGTTGTTTTTAGAGAAGGAATTCACACCTTGCGTCCAACCTGTAATACCATATTTGCTTTCAAGCTTGCTGATGCCGTTAGCAGTAGGCCAGATAAGTACGTTCTGCAATGCCAGGTGGGCAGGACCATAGTTTTCGCAAACGTCAACTTCAAGTCGGGCAAGTCCACTTGTATTCATATAATCGTTATCTACCCAAAGAGTTGACCAGAAGCCCTGACCCAACGGCTTTTTACAGCTAATTTCAACATATCCGTAGTTCATACGCATAGTATAAGCAGAGCTTAAATGGCCACCGTAATAGTAGTTGTCATCATACAAGGCATCCATATAAAGACAACCGTCTTTAACGTAGTTGTTATTCAATGTCTTAGAAGCACGTTGGGGAGTTCTGCCGTTAAGGCCGCTTGAATAAACATGAGTGCTGTCATAAGCAATCGTCCACAAACTTTCGTCTATTGCAGTTCCGTTAAAATCGTCACCCCAAGACAAAGTATACATTTCGTCACGGTTGTAATCTTTTAAAGCAGTGTAGTAGTTGCCGACAACAGAAGAATCGTCGGTCAAGTTCACGTCACCACTTTCAACCATTTTTCTAAACTCTGAAACCGCCATAGCAGTAGCATAGGGACTTCCACCGTTAAGATAGACCTTATTGCCGGAAACCTTAATAACATACTGTTCCTCGTCAGTGATGGCAGGACAACCGTTGCGGTAGCACTCTCCGATTACGATTTCATAGGCGTAATCAGAAGGGAGAACTGATTTATCCAACGCGGTATAACGCATATAGTAATCATTATACTCATTTTCAGTCTGGCAGTCACCAAAGGTATTATCCTCATAGAAATACTCTTCGCTCTTATAATAGTTCGTATCGAACCACCAAAGGTCTCCTTGGACCAAACTGTTAATATCACGGTCGTCGTATCTGAAAAGATCATAACCGAAATTATTGAGTATTGCAGCGTCAAGTTTTTCATATTCAAGCTGCACAAGATAAGACATATTATGTTTAGGTGTTACAAAATGATAATTACCGTCAACAACTCTACCGTTAATAGTCAAAGTAGAATAAGCATCGGCAGCAGCCAAAGAGGTATATGCCATACCGCGTTCTACTACACCTGTCGAAAGGCAAAGAGTCACAAAACGCTGAACCGCCTGTTTCGTTGCGGCATCAGAATTACCGACGATAACGATATTTCCGTTCTTTTCATAAATTATGTAATCAGAACTATATCCTTTACCCTGCGAATTAAGGAGTTTTAAAGCCTCAATGGTTTCGGGACGGTTGCAGTTGCCGATAATAATCTCAGCAGTACCGTTGTCCGTTGCGTCGTCAGAACAATACACCTTAACATTAGGCCATTGCTTCATCACTTCATAAACAGGAATTGAGAAGTCTTCCCTGCTCATTCCTTCCGGGATAATAATGTTGAACTCACCCTTAGTAAGTTCGACGTTGCCGGCAGTTAATGTTTCGGGCTTATTGGCATTACCAACACCAATGCACATAAGTGAAAACACAAGACATACCGCCGTCACAACGGAAATAATTCTTTTTTTCATAACATATCTCCTATCTCTGCTACTAACAGAAACATATATCCAAAATGATTCTAACATATTAAATCTAAAATTACAACAGATTAAATGAAATTATTTTTAAATTTAAAAATAATTGTTGATTTATTATATATTATAATGTATTATATATTGTAAGATAGTGTTTAATGCACACCCTTATGCATTTAATCGTTTGTTGAAAGAAGGTAAATTTATGAAATTAAGACGTCTTACAGCGACATTTATCATAATGGCTTTAATGATGTGTTGTTGTATTATTCCTGCCGGGATTAGTGTCACTGCGGCAGCCGAAACAGCAACCGTGGCCGAAACTTATACCGAGCCCACCGTTTCCGTTTCGAGTGCATCGGTGGAAGCAGGTTCAACATTTACATTAAACGTTGAACTTCACAACAACCCGGGTATTGCCACTATGAGATTAGCAATTTCTTATGACAATACTAAATTATCCTTGACCTCTGCAAGTGATGCAGGCGTTCTCGGTTCGTTCAGTTGCAGCACATCTACAAGCCAACCGTATATATTGTATTGGTTCAACCCTGCTGCTACCTCTAATTACACTGTTAACGGAACCATTGCAACTCTCACCTTCTCTGTTATCAACGATGTAAAAAAAGGAAATACTTTCCCCGTTTCCGTTTCTGCTATTTCAACAAACGATATATTGAATAAAGATGTAGAACCTGTTGAGTTTGACACTGTTGCAGGTAGTGTTACCATCACAAAATCAGGCAGCAACGATACTCCTCAGGCAAAGTATACATATAATTTCAGAAACTACACCGCCTACGATTATGACGAAGGCGGCGCAAACGGCCATAGAACTTTGAGCTATTCCGGCTCACAGGACTTCAACGGCGTTTCAAAATATTGGTGGGATAAATCCAGTGGTATCAGCGCTTACGGCGCTCTCGTCGGTGGTTCTTCCGTTGTTAACACCGGCTACGGCTATTCCGGCAACTTCGGCAAGATCTCCGTTCGTGGTGACCAGGGTACTGCTCCCACCAACTACGGCGGTCAGGCTATGACTGTTAAGGAAGGCTACACCTACACTGTAACTGCCACCTACGTTCCCATTTCTATGACCGGTTGGTACGACACTGTTGACGTAGGTATCTGCCTCATCGTTGACGATGCTGTTTGCTCATCCAGAGCACTCAACAAGGTAATCCACTATTCCGGTGACGTAGCTCGCGGCGGCCAGTTCGTAACCAATCCGAGCAACGTTGTTCGTTACTCTCAGGAAGCTGTAACTGCTTCCGATACCGGTGGTACTGCTCTTACCGAGGCTATCGCTACTGCTGTTTCTGCTAAGACCACTTCCGTTACCTACACCTATGACGGTTCTAACTCTACCGACCTTGGTGCTCACTTCGGTCTTATGGTAGGTACCGGCAGTGCAAAGCTCAACTGCTCTGCTGATGGCGACTGGAAGCTTTCTCAGGTTCTCGTAACTGATTTTGAAATAATCGAGACCAAAACTTCTGATGCATACACCTTTACATTCGACAAAGAGAATGATACCGGAACATTGGTTACTTCACCTGACAATTTAGCACTTATGCCTACTCCTGCAAATACCGAAAACTTCCAGTATTGGACTACCGATAACGGCGGTATTTATTTTGCAGGCGAAGAGGTCACTCTGAGCAACGCTAACACTGCATTTAAGGCAGTATATATGACTTCGGCTGCTGAACCTATGGTTTCTCTCCGCTTGCCGACTGCCGATGTAACAGCCGGTGTTCGTTTCCGTTGCACTCTGCCCGAAGAAACTGTTATGAACGCTGAGGAAATCGGTTTTGCCATTATCCCGACCCTTGCAAAACCTGTTAACGATTGGTACAACGTTGAAACCAAACCGGGCGGTCTCACAATATTTATGAAGGCATACAACTTCAAGAATCTGTATTACGCTAAGGTTGGCAG
Source organism: Acutalibacteraceae bacterium (assembly GCA_045647525.1). GTDB lineage: Bacteria > Bacillota > Clostridia > Oscillospirales > Acutalibacteraceae > UMGS172. Next base: position 14,041 of record JAZRMK010000025.1, on the reverse strand, counting down.
CAATTATCAATATCAGGTCAGAATTTCCGATTTAAACAACGACAGAATGTTGGCAGCAAACTTTGCGGTTGTTCTTTACATCAAAAATGCAGATGGCACATATACATATCAATACATCGGTTGCACATCCTACAATGCTGTGCAAGGCGATAACTAAGGAGGTTGTTTGAAATGCAGAAAAAATACGAAAAACCAAGCATAGAAATCGACAACCTTTTTTGCAACAGTGCCGTTGCAAACGATGATCTTATTGATCAATATTATGAGTCAGGAGTTTCGCTCAACGACTATAACATCTGGAACGATATTTTCGGTCCTATAAACTAAACATTAACCCCGGTCGCTAAATAGCGACCGGGGTTTTAATTTTCCGAAATTATTTATATAAAGATAAAAAGCCATTAAAAAAGCCAAGTGTTATTCAAAAAACACTTGGCCTATCCAATGGCTTTATTGAATTTAAACCCAAATCAATCCTGACGCATACCGTTTGCTGTGGGGATCTGCTGACGAAGAGCTGCTCTTGTCTTCTTAACTTCATTAAGGTTTGCAGTGAGCTGTTCATCTGCTCTGGTCATAAGATCGTCAACAAAGTCCTGTGCAGCCTTTCTCATATCTCTGCCCTTCTTCTGAGCAGCAGCAAGGATTTCCCCTGCCTTTGCCTGAGCAAGCTTGGTAATCTCTTCCTGAGCAACCATAGCCTTCTGGCGTTCCTCAGCAGCACGAATAATTCCGTCTGCCTCGCGTTTTGCATTGTTCAAAATGTCTGCACGGTCTGCAACAATACCCTTTGCCTGCTTAATCTCAGTAGGCATGGTCATACGCATATCATCAATAATAGCGCGTACCTTCTCTACATCGATGACAACGCGTTTGCCAGGCATTTTAAAACCGCCGTCAAGCACTTCGTCCAACTGTTCAATTAAATCGTCCATATTCATATCTTTCAGTTCCTTTCACTTTGAAATCTTTTAATTATTTCGTTATGTATAACATCGGGCACGAACTCCCGAATGTCACCACCCATACGAGCAATTTCCTTAACCATGCTTGAACTCAGATACATATTATCAGCCTTCGTGGTAAGGAACACCGTTTCGACATTTGGGTTGAGTTTTTTATTGGTCAGTGCCATCTGAAACTCATACTCAAAGTCAGACATTGCTCTGAGACCTTTTACGATTGCTCCCGCATTACGCATAGCGGCATATTCAGCCAGCAATCCATCGTAGCAATCAACATAAACATTATCAATTCCTTCCAGAGCTTTGGAAAGCATCATCATTCTTTCCTCAGCTGAAAAGGCAGGATGTTTTGATGAATTGGTCATAACAACGACAATTACCTTATCGAACATTTTTGTTGCTCGAGTTATAACGTCGAGATGACCAACCGTCACCGGATCAAAACTACCGGGACATATAGCAATTCTGCTCATTAAATATTCCCTCTTTATCAAACTGTAACCTTATAAACAGTAACGGTAACAAGTTTACCGTACTTGTACTGTTTTGAAATTTTGAAGCCATTAACCTCTTCAGGCATAACGACATCAGCCGGATGCTCACAAATTATAATACCGTAATCACTCATAATTTTAGAAACACCGTCCAAAGCGGAGGTCACAAATCCTGCATTATACGGCGGGTCAATAAAGGCAATGTCGAAAACCTCTTTGGTGCCTTTCAAAAAGCTTTGGTAATCCATTCGACTTATAACCGACTGTTTTTCAAAGCCTGCCTTTTTGACGTTTCGTTTTACAACTTCAAGAGCCTCTGCCGATTGGTCAATAAACACTGCCCTTTCAGCACCACGGCTTAAAGCTTCAATTCCCAACTGTCCACTTCCTGCAAACAAGTCGAGAACACGTCTTCCCTCAATTTCAAACTGAATCGCACTGAAAACGGCTTCCTTGGTTTTTTCACTTGTAGGTCTTACCGCTTCGCCTTCAAGCGTTTCCAGCTTTACTCCGCGAGCGGAACCGGTAATTACTCTCATAATAAAATCCGTTCTTAAATAGTTCGAGTGTATCTTGTCACAACAAATGTGGCAACATCCACACATTCATTATCCCACCAAACAGGTAGTTTTGTCAACACAAATTTGTCCACCTGTCATTTATATTGATAATTTTGTAATAATAAACAACTTTTAAGCGCAAAAATAGGCAATCAGACCTCTAACTCTTCCTGCATAATGACCGTTACGCCCAAATCTTTAGCTTTTGAAAGTTTGCTTCCTGCATTTTCACCACAAAGAACAAAATCAGTCTTTTTGGAAACCGATGAAGTAACCTTTGCGCCCTTTTGCTTTAAGATCTCAGTCAACTCATCGCGCGAATATTTTTTGAAAGTGCCGGTTATTACAACCGTTTTTCCGTAGAACTTGCCTTCTGTTGCAGTGACAACCGCTTCACTTTGGAAGTTCAAAAGACTTGCGACCGAAACGAACTCTTCCCTGTTTTCAACATCGTCAAACCAACGATATATCTCGTCGTTGGTAATTGCACCAAAGTTTTCGACAGTTGAGAAATCGAATCGTTCATCAACAGCATTCATAAACCTTTCGAAATTGCCTCCGAAAAGTGCTGAAATATCCGCAGCAGCAGTTTTACCGATCAAAGGGATATTCATTGCCACAAGATAATTGGAAAGTTTTGTGTTTCGTGCGTTATTTATTGCCGAAACGAGATTTTCATAAGACTTTACGCCAAATCCCTCTAAACCAACTATCTCATCACGCAGATCTTCCAGAGAGAATATATCCTCAATACATTTGATCCAACCATTTTCAGTGAATTTAGTAAGAGTTGCTTCCGACAAGCCATCAATATTCATTGCCTGCTTTGAAACAAAGTGCGTAAATTTCTTTATCTGTTTGCCAGCGCAACGTGCATTAACGCAATAAAGCACCTTGACCTCACGCCCGTTATCATTAGTCGTTTTTACAACAGTATCACGGTTGCAGATCGGGCAGGTTTCAGGGAAACAGACGGTATACTCTTTTCTGTCAGTTTCTTCGGCAGTAATGTTCTTTTCAACGTGCGGTATGATCATATTACGTTTGGATACAAGGATCCTGTCGCCCGTCATCAATTTCAAATTTTCAATAAAAGTAATATTATGAAGTGATGCACGTTCAACATTAGTATTGTCGATTTCAACCGTTTTAAATTCAGCAATAGGTGTCAACTGACCGGTTCTTGAAATATTCCAATTTATTCTTTCAAAAACCGTTTCAAATGCAGGGTCACCAAACTTAAATGCAATTCCATCTTTAAAATGATGACCTGTTTTACCGCGTGACTTTGCAAATGCAACATTATCGTAAGAAAAGACAATGCCGTCAATAGGCAGGCCGTTCTCGTTAGCAATTCTTTTTAATTTAAGAATTTTCTCTAAAATATCTTCATCACTGTCGGTAGAACCTAAAAGTTCGATATGATTTTTATCAAACCCCATATCTTTAAGCATATTAAGTCGATGGGATTTTAACGCAACCGTGTCCATACCAACAAGTACGTTAAATGGATAAAATTTAACTCCTCTGTCTTTGCAGATTTTTGAATCAAGTTGTCTTACAGAGCCGGAAGCCAAGTTTCTTGGCGTCGAATACTTATCCTCATCGTTATCAATTTCGCTGTTTATACTTTCAAAAGTGGGAATATCAATAAACGCCTCACCCGTCACGGTAAGCGGCTCGTTATAATTGATTCTCAGAGGAATGTTAGTAAACACTCTTGCATTGTGTGTAATAATTTCGCCGACAAGACCATCGCCCCTCGTTGACGCCTCTTTAAGTTCACCGTCAACATAATCCAACTGAACGGTGAGTCCGTCTAATTTAAGGCTAAGATAACCCTCAGACTCTTTTAACATCGCAGAAATATCTTTAACATCCTTGGTTTTTGCAAGGCTTAAAAGAGGTATTTTATGCTCGACTTTTTCCAAAGCACTTAACACCTCATAACCGGCTCTTTGGGTAGGAGAATCGGGATTAAAAACGTTCAGTTCTTTTTCCAACAACAAGAGTTCGTCAAAAAGTTCATCATATTCTGAATCGGGTATTGACGGATTATTGTGATTATAATATTCATCACAGCACTTATTAAGATACGCAGTAAGAAAATTTAATCGTTCTCTTTTTTCCTGCATTAAACACACCCCGATTTACACATAAATTTCATAAATATTATACCCTAAATTGTTCTTTAAGTAAAGTAATATATTTTTTTAAAAATCACCTTAAAACGAAAACGGCACCGCGATTGCGGTGCCGCCAAATATAATCAAGATATTATTTGATGCTGTTTTCGTAAGACTCGATCATCTTCTTAACCATCTGTCCGCCGATGGAGCCTGCCTGCTTTGCAGTGAGGTCACCGTTGTAACCCTGTTTGAGGTTAACGCCTACTTCGTTTGCAGCTTCCATCTTGAAACGATTGAGTGCTTCTCTTGCTTCAGGAACTACGTTCATCTTTTTCCCCTCCTTTTTATTTGCGTCTGCAATATTATTGTGAACGGCAGATTCAATTATATTAAAGGAAATAAAATGAAAACTGATCGTGTTATTTTTAAGTTGAAACAAATGAATATTTATTGTAAAATAAATTTATAAATTGATCGGAGAGATTTTATGAAAAGAAAACTATTATTAGTTGCAATTCTTCTGATTTCTTTAATATTTTGTTCCTGCCAAGCCAAACCTATTGCCGACAACAGTTGTCTTACCGTTTACTTTTTCGATGTAGGTCAAGCGGATTCCTCACTTCTTATATTCCCTGACGGACTTACGGTTTTGATCGACGCAGGTAACGATGCAGACGGTGAAAAAATCGCGAAATTTTTAAAAGACGGCAAGATAAAAACTATTGACTATCTTATCTTAACACATCCGCACGAGGACCACATAGGCGGTGCCTCTGATGTCATTGATACGGTCGAAGTCAAAACAGTTTGTCTGCCCTATATTGATAAGTCGTTCTATACTCCCACCAAAACATATTCCAATCTTTTAGAGAGTATAAAAGAGGAAAATGCCGAAACAGTCTATTTAAGTTCCGGCAAAATCTTGCTCGAAAAGAACAACTATTGTGTCGAGGCTCTCAGCCCTTCTGAAAACTCAATATACAGTGACTTGAACGACTATTCTGTCTGTCTTAAAGTCGACTATTTCACCAACACATTACTGTTCATGGGTGATGCCGAAGAAATTGCAGAGAAGGAAATAATGGCAACAGGCAAAAATCTTGATGCCGACATTTTAAAAGTTGGGCATCACGGCAGCAGTAATTCCTCTTGCGATGAGTTTTTAAAGGCTGTTTCACCTAAGATAGCAATAATTTCTTGCGGAAAGAACAATTCCTACGGCCATCCTCATTCAGAAACGTTGGACCGTTTGAATAAAAGTACCAATGCAAAAATATATCGTACAGATACGGTAGGCACCGTAATTGTAAAGCTATACGACGGCGGATTCAATGTAGAGACCGACAGATATATAGATCTCAACGGAAACAACTAAGGAAGGTGTTTTATGAAGAGTCAAAATCTCAACATTGTAACAAAAGGTGATTTGACATACATTACCTTCCCTTCGCTTTGCGAAAAAGGTGTCAAACACGCATTTTCAACACGTCTTGGGGGTAAAAGTCAAGGGATTTTCGCAACAATGAATCTTTCATTTTCGCGCGGTGATGACCCTGATATAGTTTTAGAAAATTATAAAATTATATGCGATGCTTTGGGCGTCGATTATAAAAAATGCGTCTTGTCAAAACAAACACATACAACCAATATCCGCATTGTAACAGAAGACGATTCGGGCAAAGGAATCATAAAGGAACGTGATTTCGACGATGTTGACGGACTTATCACCAACATTCCCGGAATAACGCTTGTAACGCAGTTTGCTGACTGTGTAGGTCTTTTATTTTTCGACCCCAAAAAACGCGTTATAGCAGCATCTCACGCCGGTTGGCGCGGCACTGTTGGAGAGATAGGCAGAATCACAGTAGAAATGATGTCTAAGAACTTCGGCAGTAATCCTTCCGACATTCTTGTTGCTATCGCCCCATCAATAGGTCCTTGCTGTTTTGAAGTCGATAAACCGGTTTATGACGAGTTTACGAAACTTAAATCGGTCGATTTAAATAAAATTATTGACGACAAAGGCAACGGAAAATACCACATTGACCTTTGGGAGTGCAATAAACAGATTCTTCTGAACGCCGGTATTTTAGAGGAAAACATTACTGTTACTGATCTTTGCACAAAATGCAACTCTGATATATTCTTTTCACACAGAGCAACACTGGGAAAAAGAGGAAACCTCGCCGCATTTATCTGTCTCGACGAGGTTTCTGATTAGAATTATTTCAACATTTCAACACTGAGATTCAAGGATCCTAACATTTTAGCAAATAGTCTTGTAGGAAAACCAACAACATTAAAATAGCAACCGTCAATGCCATCTATATACTGTGATGCGAGACCTTGCACTGCATAGCTTCCTGCTTTGTCCATCGGCTCTCCGGTTTCTACATAATCGATTATTTCTTGGCTTGTCATAGAGCCGAAATGCACAACAGTTTCTTCGCATTTTGTTATCGTTTTTTCGCCAATGCTAAGACTAACGGCAGTCAAAACCTTGTGGTCTCTTCCCTGCAATTCACTGAGCATTTTTACGGCATCGGACTTATCCTTCGGCTTGCCGAGAATCACACCGTCAAGCACGACAACTGTATCTGCCGAAATTATCAAAGTGTCATTATCATTAACGGATTCTGATACAGCCTTGCCCTTTTGGCAGGCTATATCCATAACATATTCATCCGGTTCGGTACAATCGCTATACTCATCAATGTCAACCGTTATTATTTCAAACTCAACCCCCAGATTACCAAGAATTTCTTTTCTTCTTGGGGATTTGCTTGCTAAAATTACCCTCATTTCATCACCTCAAAATTATATCTTCTAAATAATATCAAATATTGTAAACCATGTCAAACATTAAGGAGCCAAAAATGATAAAAGCAATCGCATTTGACCTTGACCACACACTTTTTGACCGATACGAAACGTTAAGACTCGTATCGAGCAAGTTGCGGTCATTGTTGCCAATTAACCCTTCTCTTTCGGAACAGGAAATATTTGAAATCATGGAAAGTCACGACCGAAACTTTGTGCATTTAGGTTGGAAAAGATTACAGTATGAGTTAAATCACAACTCAACCTTATACACTAAACCCATCGGTGATGACGAGTACAGAATGGCGGTTATGGGAGAATTTATGAATGTAGCTGTCCCCTTTCCGTTTACAAACAGAGTCCTCGAAACGTTAAAGGAAAAAGGGTTTAAACTAGCGCTTATAACTAATGGTCGAAGTGAATTACAACGTCGAAAAATTGAAATGCTGGGTTTGGAAAAATATTTTGACGAAATTTATGTAGGCGGTGAACACGAAGAGCAAAAGCCGTCTGTCGAGCCATTTTTATATGTTGCCAAACAGTTGAGTTTGGAGCCACATGAGATTGCCTATGTAGGCGATAACCCTGAAAACGACATTGAAGCATCAAGAAAAGCCGGTTATCTACCGATTTTTGTCAACACAACAAAGACCTGGGTCTTACCACACATTAAAAAAGCACCATATTCAGTAGAAACAGTTGAGGAAATACCGACTCTTATTGAAAATATAAATGCCGTAGGTTAAACCTACGGCATTTTTTATAGATATTTTTTCAGTGTTTCAATATTTCTTTCCTCAACGCTGATAAGTTTTTTTGCCAGGTTTAACACCGTATCACTGCCATTAAACTCATTTATATGCTTGATAAGTTTTGTGACACCCATCGTAGTGCCTTGAATCATAGATTCGGCAATCTTTGATGTTGAGCCCGACATGGTTTTCATTTTACCACTCAGATGTGCGGCAATTTTTGCGGCTGCATTGACATCGTGTCTTTCAACGCCCAATTCTTCAACCATATCCTCTGCCTTGGCATAGATATCGTCATACTCCTCCATTTGATTTTTAAGTTCAGCTTTAAAATCCTCGCTTACGGTATCGTCAATCACTAACTTTATCCCGTCAATGCCCATCTGAATATTCTGCCTTACATAATTTAAAAGTTGTGAATCGTTAATCATAAAAAATCACTCCTTGGAAATAGTTTCCCCAAGGAGTGACATTTTTATACAGTTATTTTTTAGGTTCTAATTTAACCTTTGTACCATCAGGGTTCTGAATATAAGTATTATCAAGAATCCCGGTGAGCGATGCCTTGTAGGAATCAATATACTCGCGTCTTAAAATCTCACGTTCTTTCTGTTCGTCAGGGGTAAGTTCCCTCTGACGCGAAATACGAGTCAACTCACTGATACGGTCGATTTTTTTCTGTTCCATAATATCCTCCTACTCTGCCCAAACGCCCTTAACAACTTCACTGTCGCCTTCTTTATACGTTGTAACAGTAAAACCGTTATAGAATAGTGTTCCGTCCTCACCACTGCCAATACAGCTTGGTAAATATGCGGCATTTGACGGATTGCCGATAGCCTTATAAAGTTCACTGACAGGCTTATTTATAAAAGTTTTTGCTTTATCGAATGCAACCTTATCGAACTCTCCCGAACCGTTATTTTGTATCGATTCAGTTGTGTTGTCGCTAAGGCAAATTGCCGAAAGGTTGAGCGTTATTCCGCTCAATTTAAAGGCAACCGACTGTGGCTCTGAATCTTCAGGCAAATAAACTGCGAAGCCGTTGTTTTCGGTTAAAATTGCCTCATAAGTTTTATCGCCGCAGTTGATATAAACCTTTGAATCAAGATCAACATCATAGGGCAAAGTACCTTTCCAGAGGTCATATCCTTGGGGTGCTTTTGAGCCCTTACTACGAGTCACAGTAACAGTTCCTGTGCCTGACGTACTCGGCAGTTCAATATTAACGGGTTGCGATTCAAACACAGGGATATTCTTAATCAACCAAGGCAAATTACGTTCAACTATTTCTATCAAACAATAATCAACATCTTTTGTTAAATCATAAACTGTATCTCTCGAAAATTCGGCTTTGCCGTAACTGTCAGCAATAAAAGGATATAAAATATTGCCGAAAGAATCGCGGTAGACAAGAATACTATTGGTCTTATCCGACTCGGTTTTTATTATAAAACTGTCGGGCTGAATATTTGAAGTCGTACTCGAAAATTCAAGTTTATCATTATATACGATTTCGTCTTCCCCACCTTTAAAAGCAGGATAAACCATCGAATATAGGTCACCTGTATAACCGTTCTTTATAACGCTAAAATCACCGTTGTAATAATTGCTTTCAATACCAAACAGTTTATTTATACTGTCGGCAGCCAAAGCAGCACCCTTTACATTCCAATGTGAATCGGTTTTATAGTAAAGAACGGGTTCGGTTGAAAAAATGCCAAACAAATCAACATTACCAATACCCCACTCCTTAAAGCCTGCCATAATTCTGTTAGCATTAAGGGAGGTGTTAGTTTCACTAAGCAACGGCATATTGTCAGCATAAAGTGAATTTTTATTTGGCGCTATCATAAAGCCAAACTGAATTCCGTTTGCTTTACAATACTCACTCATAAGTCGCACATTGTTGACCGCCATAAAGACTTCTCGCTCGGTCATAACATCGATGCCGACGTAATCGTTAAGTGTTGATTCATAGTAAAGCCAACCGTCTTTGCCGAGTATTATTGATTCCTCTCCCGAAGTGCCAAAAATAACGGCAGTAAGTTTGTTATTAACACTTATAAGTTCCTGCCTTAGAAAGAAGCCGTCATTGATAAACTTAGCAATATCGGACAAATATGAATCATTAAGGTTACCATTCTTATCAACAATCAGAGGTTCGGCACTCAATGTTTCATTAAATCCGGGTTTTGCTCTACCGAAAATGACCATTCCAACCGACAAAGTAAGGCTTATACACAAAAAGCAAGCAATAAAGGCAGTATAAAAAATCTTATTCTTCATATCACACCTCTAAAACTGAGCATATATAAACGGTGCAAAACCGCCAGCTGCAAGACTTAAAATACAAACGACAAATAACAACAAACAACCTACAAGGCTTAACGGAGTCAAAATTTTTAAAGTTCGCTTTGACTGAATTGATTTTAAAACAGGCATCGATAAAAAGATTCCCAATATCAACATAGTAACAGTTTTAGCATTTAGCAATCTTAAAAGCAAAAGAGTCGATTGGGCTGAAAAGTCGGTGCCGGTAAACATTGCAGAAATAACCGACCAACCGCTTGCCAGAGAGTCAGCCCTAAACATAACGAAACCAAGCATTACTACAAATAAGGTATATATGTGCATAAGGACATTTGTAAATCGGTTTTCGTTGAGCTTTTTGACAGTTTTTGCAAAAATACTCTCTACGCCGGACCAAAGACCGTGCCAGAGTCCCCACACCATAAAGTTCCAGTTAGCGCCGTGCCAGAAACCGCAAAAGGTAAACACAATAACCTTATTGAGCGCTGTGCGTACCCTGCCCTTGCGACTACCACCAAGCGGTATGTAGAGATAATCCTTAAACCAGGATGACAGACTGATATGCCATCTGCGCCAAAAGTTGCCGATAGAATCTGCAATATAGGGATAATTGAAGTTTTCGGGAGTCAAAATACCAAACATCGCACTGATTCCAATAGCCATATCACTGTAACCCGAAAAATCAAAATAGATCTGCAACATATAACTAATAGCACCAAGCCAAGCGAGGCGGTAATCAATACCTGTGGGAGAAGCAGCGAAAATCTTATCAACAACAAAGCCGAAACTGCCGCAAAGGATAACCTTCTTAGCAAGACCTACTACAAATCTTCTAATGCCAAAAGTAACTGTTTCAAGATCGGTACTACGTGCTGACAACTGCGACTCAAACTGTTCATAACGCGCAATAGGGCCAGCTGTAACCTGCGGAAAGAATGATACATATAACAGCATTCTAAACAGGCCGACTTTTCCGTTTGTTTTATTGCGATAGGAATCAATAAGCAAACTAATGGCTTTGAATATTAAGAAAGAAACACCAAGGGGTGCCGCAAGTCCTATATCTAACTTTGGCAAACCTAAAAGATCGGTCAACAAAAAGTTAAGATATTTAAAGAAGCAAAGCACAGATAAATCAAGAGCCACACCTATTATTAAAACAAGTTTTTTGAATTTCCCTGTTTCTATAAGTTTTACAATTCCAAAATTGACTAAAACAAGAGCCAACAAAATAGCCAGTCCGGTAAACGAACCGAAAGCATAAAAAACAAAACTTGTAATCAGTAAAACAACGTTCTTATACTTTACTTTTGGTATCACAAAATAAAGTGCCAATGCAATGGGCAAAAAGCAGCTTATAAAAAACACACTGTCAAAACTCATAATCGGCACTCCTTTTTGTTACTGGGTTTTATCCCATCTGTAATTCCACCACGAAGCTTCGCTCAATGAAAGCATAAACATATCTTTATCATACTTCTTATGCTCATTGATATATGCCCACTGCCATTCGGGATCGAAGATATAATCATCACCATTTATTTCTATAATTACCCAACCGTGAGGCTGATAATCCTGTAAACAGGTGCCTGCAACTGCGCGAGCTTCATAACCCAAGCCTCTCGCCAAAGCCCAAAAAACTGCTGCAAAACAGTAACAGTTTCCCTGCTTTGACTTGAACATATTTTTTGCATCCTTTACTTCCCAGCCAGTATGACCCAAATCGTAAATATTATGATTTCCGTCATCGGCATATCGGTTTCCGTAAGAGAATTGCTCATAACTGTAAATAAACGCTTTACGTAAAAGGGTCATTCTGTCAGCATCAGGATTAGCTTCAATAATGCCTTTCAAAACTCCTGCAACAACAGCGTCAAGTTCCTTGTCACCCGTTGTGTATTTGCCATCAGCACCGAATTGTAATCTTCCGATGCTATCGTTTTTGAGCAAATAGCCATCTTCCTTTACATAGTAAAGCCAACCGTCAATGTTTTGGAATCCCGAATCTAAATCAGCAGGCATTTCAACTTCATTCCAAGTGCTTCCGTTATTCGATACGGTGTGAGCCACAGATGCTTCCAAAAGATATGAGAGATTCGGTGTACTGAAATCAACATCCGCAGGCAAAGTCAATGTTTCAAAAGAAACTTTTTCCTGACCTGTACGACCAAGTAATGTGCACATACCTACGGCAAAGTCAACACGTTTTACTGCCGCCGCCCCCGAGGTCGCAAAGACAGCATTAACAACATTTGAATCATACATACGGCAAAGCACAGCTTTAAGTTCATCATAGCTTACCGCACCCGTTTCTGCAGAATTACTCGAAAAGCTACCGTCACCCGATTTCAAGGAGTTGAGAGAATTTGTAAGTTCACTCACCGTTAAAGCATCGTCGGGTCTAATATTGCCGTTGCTATCCAACGACAAAAAAGCCGCGTGATTGGAAAGAGTAGGATACTCCCCCTTTGAAAAAACGACGATATCGGTTGTTTTCTGTTGTTTATCACCGCAACCCGACATCGCACAGATGCCGAAAAGAACCACAAAAGACAGTAAGATTGAAAGTATTTTCTTATACATAAAACTTCCCTTTCCGAGACTAAGATTTACAGAACAAAAATCATTATTTATTATACAATAACGGTATCTAAAAAGCAAGATGCAGTATATAACAAAATAATGGCACAAAATATTTAAGAGGTATCTTTCGATACCTCTTAAAAAATCAGTGAGATTCAGAAACGGAGCAACGAAGACGAACAGAACTGAAATCAACGTCGGTTGTAATAATATCTGCTCCGGACAATGTATATGTATGAGATAAGTAGCTATAAGGATCAATAGTAAAATTCTGATTAAGCGAAAATGTGCCAACAGCTACGGTTTTACCTGTTTTATCAATAACTTCCATTCTTGTAATGTTGAAGTTTCTGCATACTGTTGAAAATCCGTTAACAAGGAAGCAGGTTACATACAGTTTTCCATCCTTAAAATAGAGTTCTTTGGGGCCAACATTAACCTTATTTTCAACACAGAAGGGACTTACGTCGTCGTTAAAATAATGGGTAACTTTCTGCTCAGGTTTCTCAACATTGGTTTCATTTTTAGAGGTAGTTGAGTTTTTGTCGGTTTCGTTTTTAGAGGTAGTTGAGTTTTTAGAGGTTTCGGTCTTTGATGTGGTCGAATTTTTGCCAGACTCAGTTTTATTATCAGATTCAACCTTTGAGGTAGTGGAATTCTTGTTATTTTCATTTTTCGACGAAACGTCTGCGTCGCTGTTGACTTTGTCGTTCGATATATCAGAAGTAACGTCATCGTCATCTTCTATTTCCTCGCCACCGTTCACAACTGAACTCTGCGGAGGGTTTGAGTCAGTATCGTTGTCATTGTTTCTCGAGTCAGAAGGGTTGCAGGCAGTAAGCGAAAGTGCGAACATTGATACCAAGATAAGTGCGATAAGTTTTTTCATAGTGTTTTCTCCTTAATTTAAAACGTTTTTTACTTCGGGTTTCCCCTTACACTAATAAAGGGGATTTATGTTTCAAATCGGTTTTATTTTTTTAAAAAAATTTTAAAATAAAAAGCATCGTAGCACTTAATAAGATGATTTTGTTAAGTTCAGACTTTATTCCCCTGTCTATTCTTCCTTTTTTGAATCACTAAACCTACTTTAAAATAAAACCGATATAATTCGACTAAAATCACCTTAATTTTACTTATAAATAATATCACAACGGTAGGAGCAAGTAAATAAAAAAGTCTTAAAACACACATACAGAATACAAATATTGTTTTTGTTCGATTTGACGACAGAAAAATTGCAATGTTTTTATACCGTTCAAAAGCTGTTAAATAGTCGGCAATTTAGGAAAATAACAGTTGACATCCGTCAAAGTTCTAATTATAATGGATAAGTAACAAACGGAGACGTATCGAAGTGGTCATAACGGGGCTGACTCGAAACATAGTCGGGTCTGTCACTTAGCCTTCTCCGTAAACCCTTTA
>JAZRMK010000024.1:0-2745 GCA_045647525.1 Acutalibacteraceae bacterium | reverse complement strand
GATTACCGAAGCAATCCTTAAGGTATTGGAGGATTAAGCATGATAGTGCTTAAAAGCGAAAAGGAAATTAAGCAGATGCTTGAAGCTTGCAGAATTTCCGCAGAAGCACTTAAAGTAGCAGGGGAGGCAGTTGAACCGGGTGTTTCAACCTGGGAAATTGACCGAATAGCCCGAAAGTATATTGAAAGTAAAGGTGCAAAGCCAACTTTCCTCAACTATAACGGGTTTCCTGCTGCAGCATGCATTTCCATAAATGATGAGGTTATTCACGGTATTCCTAACAAGAACCGCATTATACGGGCAGGCGACATAGTAAGTATCGACCTCGGAGCCTGCATCAACGGATATACCGGTGATAATGCCGCCACTTTCGCCTGCGCAGATGTTTCTGCAGAAGCGAAGCGGCTGATGGAAACTACCGAACAGAGCCTTTACGAAGGTATCAGAAAGGCAGTTCCGGGCGGCAGACTTGGTGATGTTGGTTTTGCCATTCAAAGCTATTGCGAAGAGCGTGGCTACGGCGTTGTTAAAGAATATACAGGACACGGAATAGGTTCCGCGCTCCATGAAGACCCCTCGGTGCCAAACTACGGCACTCAAGGTAGAGGTGTCCGTTTGGTTCCCGGCATGACAATTGCCATTGAACCCATGATTAATGAGGGTAAGGCATCTGTTAAAACATTGTCTGACGGCTGGACGGTAAAAACAACCGACGGCAAATTGTCCGCACACTTTGAGCATACAATTGCAATAACAAGCAGCGGTCCGTTAATTATGACAAAGATATAAAGTAAATATCAGGAAATCAGGAGGTAGTTGTTATGTCTAAAGACGATATGATCGAAGTTGAAGGTACTGTCCTGGAAGCGTTACCAAACACAACTTTCCAGGTAGAACTCGAAAACGGTCACAAAATTCTCGCCCACATTTCCGGTAAGCTCAGAATGAACTACATTCGAATCCTTCCGGGTGATAAGGTTACAGTAGAAATGTCGCCATATGACCTTACACGTGGACGTATCACATGGCGCTCAAAGTAAGTAAAAAGGCAAAAGCTGAATTTTAGGAGGTATTCTAATGAAAGTCAGACCTTCTGTCAAGAAAATTTGCGAAAAATGCAAAGTTATTAAACGTAAGGGTAAAATCATGGTTATCTGTGAGAACCCTAAGCACAAACAGCGTCAGGGCTAATCCCTGAGCGTAAACCATATTTGGAGGTGCAACTGACAAATGGCTCGTATTTCAGGTGTTGATTTACCAAGAGATAAGAGAGTAGAAATCGGTCTTACCTATATTTTTGGTATCGGCCGTAAAACTGCTAGCGAAATTATTGCTGCAACAGGCGTAAATCCTGACACAAGAGTTAAGGATCTTACTGAAGGCGATGTTGCAAAATTACGTGAGTATATTGATAAGAACGTTAAGGTTGAAGGTGACCTTCGTCGTGAAACAGCTTTCGATATCAAGAGACTTGTAGAAATCGGTTGCTATCGTGGCGTTCGCCATCGTAAAGGTCTTCCCGTAAGAGGCCAGCGTTCAAAAACTAACGCTCGTACTCGTAAAGGTCCTAAGAAGACTATAGCAAACAAGAAGAAATAAGTCCGAGGAGGTATTAGAATGGCTACAAAAGCTACCGGCAAAAAAGGTGCCGGAACACGCAAGCGTCGTGAACGTAAAAATATTGAACGCGGTGCGGCTCATATCCAATCCACCTTCAATAACACAATTGTTACTATTACTGATACTCAAGGTAACGCAGTTTCATGGGCAAGTGCTGGTGAAATGGGCTTCAGAGGTTCTCGTAAGTCCACTCCCTTCGCAGCACAGACTGCTGCAGAAACAGCAGCAACAGTTGCTAATGAGCACGGTATGAAAACTGTTGAAGTTTATGTTAAAGGCCCCGGTTCAGGAAGAGAAGCTGCAATCAGAGCATTACAGGTTGCAGGTCTTGATGTTACACTCATTAAAGACGTAACACCTATTCCTCACAACGGATGCCGTCCGCCTAAAAGAAGACGTGTATAACATTATAGGAGGAAACGAATTATGGCAAGATATACCGGTGCGGTATGTAAGCTTTGCCGCCGCGAGGGCCAGAAGCTCTTTTTAAAGGGTGGCAGATGCTATACCAATAAATGCGCTTTAGAGCGCCGTTCCTATGCTCCCGGCCAGCATGGTCAGGGTCGTAAAAAGATTTCCGAATACGGAATGCAGCTTCGTGAAAAACAGAAAGCAAGACGTTATTACGGAGTTCTTGAGGGACAGTTCCACAAATATTTCCTTATGGCTGAAAAAATGCCCGGCCAGGCAGGTGAAAACCTCCTCAAGCTTTGCGAAAGCCGTTTGGATAATATTGTTTACCTTCTCGGTTGGGCAGATTCCCGCGCTGAAGGCAGACAGCTTGTTACACACGGACACTTCTGTGTTAACGGCAAAAAAGTTGATATTCCTTCATACCTTTGCAAAGCAGGGGATGTAGTTTCTATTAAGGAAAAATCAGCACAGACCGACGCATTCAAGAATATTATCGAAGCAAACGGAAGCCGTCCTGTTCCCGCATGGCTCGAAATCAACCGTGATGCTCTCACAGGTAAGGTTATTAACCTTCCCGAAAGAGATCAGATTGAAGCTCCTGTTGCTGAGCATCTTATCGTCGAGTTCTATTCTAAATAATGCTCTTTAGCCTCGAGCCTACAAAGGCTAAACAAAAACGCAGATATCTGTGTAATTTTTAAGGAGGGTTTG
>JAZRMK010000023.1:0-4147 GCA_045647525.1 Acutalibacteraceae bacterium | reverse complement strand
TTTTTGCCTTTTATCCTATCAAAAATACAACCGTTTTAGGTGCGAAGCAGTTTTGTAGCCAAATGTTTTTCTCGCTCGCAAAGTTGACAAGCCGCAGTAATACTTTGTGTCTTACAAGGCTTGGCGACAAAGCGACGGGGGAAACATCGACGAAAAACCAAATTATCCCTAATCGCAATTCCCTTTATTGTTCGGTCTTTTTTGTTTTATAATTTCCATTTAAAATCGGGTCGCATAGGTGCATTTTCTGCAAAGTTCTTCGATGGGTTTCCGATTTGAAAAGCCGTCATAAAGGCTGGTGGCTCGTTTTGAGGTGATGATTTCTTCAAGGGTCGATTCGAAAATGTTTCCGAGGTTTATTGTTCCCTCGCTGTCAAGGCAGCAGGGAACTACGGTGCCGTCTGCCAAGATTCCCAGTTGGTCGCGAAGACCGTAGCAGAATGTCGGCTTCTCGGTCTCAGTGTCAGTGATATTTGGCCAATCGAACTTATCACCAAACTGTAAAAACACCTTATCGGCTACTGCTGTGCCGCCTCGGCTATTCTTCCAAGGTTTTGGAAATGCGTTTTCAATATGGCACAGAATTTCAGAATTAAGGCTTTCCTTTCCACCGTTATTCCAAAGTCGTAGCGCTATAATTTTTTCGCCCTCGCCGCATTTTGCAAAGTTCAGGCAATCTTCCAAATAATTATTAAGTGAACCTTTAATGGTATTAGCCTCAAAGGAGTGGAGGGAAATAACTACCTTGTGAACGGCAGGGGAATTGAGCAACAGGTGGGCATTTTTGCCTATAAGAGTGCCGTTGGTGGTGATGATGACCTTAAAACCTTTTTCAGCCGAAATTTCCAGAAATCTTTCGAGTTCGGGGTGGCACAACGGCTCGCCCAAAAGATGAAAATAGATGTAATCGGTGTAGCCTTGGCACTTATTCAAAACCGATGTAAATTCATCAACGCTCATGCTTTTCTTTGCCCTTTTGGTTCCGGGACAAAATGAGCAGTTCATATTGCAGATGTTGGAGATTTCAACATAGATCTTTTTAAATCTCGGCATTTTCTTCACCACCTTTTCGATAGATAAATTATATAGATTTTTAAGCCGATAGTCAAGAACGACTAATATTTCGGCAATTATTGTAAAGCACTTTTATTTTAACAAATGCTGTGGTATACTGAATAAAGAATAGTATTGAAGGGAGGAGCAAACGTGGAAAATTTCAAACTTGTATCGCCGTTTAAACCTACCGGTGACCAGCCGGAAGCCATTGAAAAATTGGTTAAGGGAATTGAAAACGGTGAAAAAGAGCAGGTTTTATTGGGTGTTACGGGTAGCGGTAAGACGTTTACAATGGCCAATGTTATAGCTCGGGTAAATAAGCCTACCCTTATTTTAGCTCACAATAAGACCTTGGCGGCACAGCTTTGCTCCGAATTCAAGGAGTTTTTCCCCGAAAATGCGGTGGAATATTTTGTGTCCTATTACGACTATTATCAACCCGAAGCCTATATTCCCGGAACCGATACTTATATTGAGAAGGATTCGGCTATAAACGATGAAATCGATAAATTGCGACATTCTGCAACCTGTGCTTTGTCAGAACGCCGTGATGTTATAATTGTGGCGTCAGTTTCCTGCATCTACTCGTTGGGCAACCCTATTGATTATCGCAATATGGTTATTTCCCTGCGTCCCGGGATGCAAAAGGAACGAGATGAACTTATAAGAAAACTCGTTGACCTGCAATATGAACGAAATGATGTGAATTTTACCCGTAACAAATTCAGGGTAAAAGGTGATGTTGTTGAGATTTTCCCTGCCTATTCGGGTGAAACGGCGATACGTGTTGAGTTTTTCGGTGACGAGATCGACCGAATCAGTGAAATTGAACCGTTGACGGGCAATATTAAGACCGTGTTGGGTCATATAGGCATCTATCCTGCATCGCACTACATTGTGCCTGAGGAGGAAAAAGAAGCCGCATTACGCGATATTCTGGACGAAATGGAGCAGAGGGTCGAGCTTTTCACTGAGCAGGGCAAGCTCATTGAGGCTCAGCGAATCAGACAGCGAACTGAATATGATGTCGAAATGCTGCGCGAGATAGGCACCTGCAAGGGTGTTGAAAATTACTCACGCGTACTGTCGAGAAGAGCACCCGGAAGCACACCTTTCACACTGCTCGACTATTTCCCTGATGACTTTTTGCTTTTTGTTGATGAGTCACATGTGACCGTTCCGCAGGTGCGCGGTATGTACGGCGGTGATAAAGCACGAAAGGAAAATCTGGTCGAATACGGATTCCGTCTGCCGTCTGCGTTTGACAACCGTCCGTTGATTTTCGATGAGTTTTACAAGCATCTTAATCAAACCATATATGTTTCGGCAACACCGGGTGACTTTGAAAAGTCCTCTGCTGAAACGGTTGCTGAACAGTTGATAAGACCCACGGGACTGCTTGATCCTGAAATAATTGTGAAACCGACGGAAGGACAGATAGATGACCTTGTGTCTGAAATAAATATCCGCACTGCAAAGGGACAGAGAGTCTTGGTAACAACACTTACCAAGAAGATGGCAGAGGATCTGACCGACTACCTTGAAGAGCTTTCTATCAAGGTGAAGTATATGCATTTTGATGTGGATACCATTGAGCGAATGAAGTTGATAAGAGGGCTTCGTTTAGGCGAGTTTGACGTGCTGGTCGGCATAAACCTTCTGCGAGAGGGTCTTGACATTCCCGAGGTGTCGTTGGTTGCAATACTTGATGCCGACAAAGAAGGATTTTTGCGGTCGGAAACATCGCTTATCCAGACGGTAGGACGAGCAGCAAGAAACGCAGAGGGTCAGGTTATTATGTATGCTGATACCGTTACAAACTCGATGGAACGTGCCATTGTAGAAACCAATCGCCGCCGCGAAATTCAGTCGGCATATAATAAGAAACACGGCATCACTCCTAAGACCATTATAAAGGATGTCCGTGATATCATTGAAATCACGCCTAAGCAGGATCTTACTGCCAATGCAAAGCAAATGTCACGTGAGCAGAGAGAAGCCATGATAAAACGTTTGACGGTTGAAATGAGGCAAGCGGCAAAACTGCTTGAATTCGAACACGCAGCAGAACTCAGAGATAAGATTTCAAAACTTCGAAGTAATAAGTAAAAAAAGACCGTTCGGAACTTCCGAACGGTCTTTTAGTTTATTGAGTTTAGTCGGCAGTGTATCCCATAGAGGAAAGAATCTGTCCGAGTTCGGCAACAGAGGTACCAAAACCATAGTCACCAAAATAGCCGAGACTACTCAGGTAGTCGGCATTTTCTTGTACATCAAGGTCTTTGAAAGAAATGATAACGTTATAGTTAGGACCGATTCTTCTGCGCTCGTATTTAGAACATTCGTTATCGTTCAGTTTGTTGTAAGCTTCGTCTGTTGCTTTATCAAAACGCTGAATCTGGTCAGCAGTAAAATATGTGCAATCGATGGTGGTCGTTTTTGTGATCTCGGTAATGATATCGTCCTCGGTGACGATTTCGATAACGTTGGTAGCGCCTGTATTACCGTCTATTCCCGAGTAGGAAACGGTTTCAACCTTAACTTGCGGGATAGTACTTTCAACCGTGGATGAAGAACTGTTTACAGCAGGTGTATCGGGCGTGCTATCGACTGATACAGTTGTAGATGTGGGTTTGCTGTTGTCGTCACCGTTACTGTTATTGTTGTTACTGTCATCGCCGCAAGCAACAAGAGTGAGGACAAGGCAAAGAGCCATAAGAAGTGTTAAAAGTTTTACCGTTAATTTCATAATTTTTCCTCCTTAGGAAATAAAGTCAATGCTTATATATTTATTATAATATTTATTTTCGACTAAGTCAATGTGAAAAGACAAAAAACACCGCCGATTAGGGAATTGCGATTAGGGAGAAATTGGTTTTTCGCCGATGCTTCCCCCGTCGCTTTGTCGCCAAGCCTTGTAAGACACAAAGTGATACTGCGGCTTGTCAATTTTGCGAGCGAGAAAAACATTTGGCTACAAAACTGCTTCGCACCTAAAACGGTTGTATTTTTGATAGGATAAAAGGCAAAAAGCCACGGTAACGCTGACGCGTACCGTGGCTTTTTAACGCATTGGACTACAAAAAGAAAT
>JAZRMK010000022.1:0-11152 GCA_045647525.1 Acutalibacteraceae bacterium | reverse complement strand
GAACGAACAGATACGAGAAGGGGGTTTTCTTTATCACCGAACTTCTTGCCGGTAATCTCCTCCATCTTGTCAATACCTTCCATAATCTGTGCCTGGATATCGGCGTTGATCTTTCTGCCGTCCTCATAATACTGAGTACATGCTTCGGTAGAAACAGTGAAACCCTGGGGAACAGGAAGACCGATTTTGGTCATCTCTGCAAGGTTAGCACCCTTACCGCCGAGAAGTTCACGCATGGAAGCGTCGCCCTCTTTGAACAGGTAAACAAACTTGTGACTCATAGTTGAATCATCCTCCTAAAAAATATTTAACATCTCAAATCGAAAGCCTTAAACAAGCTTTCATCTGCCGATAGACAGAAAACTCCAACATCTATTGAAGTATCCAATTGATTATAACAGTTTTTATTTGAAAATGGAAGAGGAAAATTGCAACTTTTTGATTTTTTTCTAAATATTTCAAATTTCGCAATAAAATTTTTGTTTTTTATTTGAATTTTGCTAAAATTATAGCTATCTTACAAAAGAAAACCGCCGCACCTTTCGTACGGCGGTCTTTTTTTATTTTAAGACTTCGCAAAGGCATTGCCGGCATCAAATGTGACTGTTAAAGGTAAAACCAAAACCCCGAGTGAAGAACTGTATTTTAGTTCACCGCTTTCGATACCGATAATATTAAAGAACAGTGCAAGGTCATTTAAAGCCGCTACTATGCCGTCGAGAATGCCATAGCAGTCTAACCCGGTCATAGATTTAGGCACGCAGACCGTCAATTTAATTCGCACAGTTGCAGGGGAAGCATCTATTGCTAATTTAGTATATCCTTCCGCCAACGCTACCGATAATTTATCAACACCCACGGACACCGCAGGACGATTCAACGGTATATTCCTTTTTATTGCCGGGAATTCGTTTACAATAGTAACGTTTTTTAGTGCGCTGTAATCTGATAACTTTGAAACGACCGCATTTATAAGCTTACTGCTGGTTGTCATACTGTCCCTCCTTTATTCGCGGAGTGAGTACCGCCCAGATATATAAGACCTCATCATTGAACATTATCCGATCTGCACGGGATACATTGTATGCTCTGTCGGCAGTAAAGATGGCGGTCTGCATTTCCTTTCCGGAAAGGTCGGGTTCAGCAGGTCCCAAATAAAGAAAACATTCACTATCATTAAGTCCTAATACCGTATTTCCCATATTCATATAAAGTTTATTCTTATATCGCATAGGTTGAATAATTGCCTTAACGGACACGGTGTTGTTTCCTACAACGACTCTTGCCTTCTGCCCTGCCTTCTCAAACGCACTATTTATGCTTTTTTTGAATTTCAAAGCAGTCACCTCAAACCTTCATAAACGCAAATCGGCGGTTGCGGCAAAGCGGTTCCAAATCACGAAGTGCATCGTTCATAAGGCTTTCAGCAAATTTCACTGTCAAGGACGAATCTTCTTTAACGGTAATATCTCCTGCTTTAAAGTCTACCGAAGTGCCGACCGATTTCAAGGTGTAGCGGTAGAAAGCAATAGTGGCGGCCGCGTAGCAGATTATACCATCGTTAGAGGATAGTTCCTTCTCGTTGTCCAACCATCCTGACACTGTGTGGGCGGCGGTTTTGCAAAAAAGCCCCGACGATTCCGGCGAGGTCTCGCCTGCTAATTCGTTGAACATCTCGACCACACGATCGATACTTATTTCATACGCCATAATTAAATGGTAAGAACTGCCGAAGCGTCATTAAAGATCTTGGCAAAGCCTGCGGTGGTTGTAATAACAGCTCTTTCTAACTGACGGTCAATAAGCTTATCGTAGTCAACATTGATGTCGGATGCAATCACCATTTCAAGTGCGCAAGAAGCATCAAGACCGATAATCTTATCATCCTCAATAGCGTTGCTACGCAAAAGCTTAGCACCCAAAGGATTGCCGGGGTTGCCGGTTCCTTGGAAGTTAATGCCTGTAAGAGGATTCTTGAACTCATCAAGATTCATCAATTTAAGCATAGTTGCGGGCGAAACGATAAGTCTGTTAAGGGTATAGGGATCAAGCTGGTTGTAAAGTGCCAAAAGATCGGTATAAGAAAGGCTGCCGTCAGTTGCAGAAGAAATGACAGTTGCTGCATTCTCGTTGCCGTCACCGTTGACAAGAACATTAACAGCATCGGCGAACTGCTGACGTGCGATGTGTGCGCCGATCTGCTTCAAGGTCACCGAGAAAAGATCGATCTTCTGGAATTTAAGTGCTTCATAAGAAGCAACAAGCATACGTCCTCTCTTATGAAGTTTAACAAGGCTTTCCTGGGTTTTCACCTCGGTTTCAGGAATTGATGCACCCTCTTCAACGTCCTTCAACTCCTTGTCGTCAGTAGTAGGAACCGATGCGATAGTGCGATAGTCAAGACTGTTGATGCGGGTAGTGGTAGCAACTATCGAAGGAAGCATATCTGCCTCTACTACACCCTGCTTAACCGCACGGGATACATACTCGGGGAAAAGTGCCGAGCTCTGCGTTGTTGCAAAGAACTTGGAAATCTGGTCGGAACCTGCGCCTGACACCTTGATATCAAATCTTTTCAACTGACGACCGAAAGCGTCAAGGCCTTCATACTCGGTGCCCTGATAGTTTGCACTGGGGTCAAGTTCTTCCAAAATTTCGGAAAAGCTCTTTGTGGGATGTGAATACATACCTTTTTCAAGAATAAGATTATCAAAACTCATAATATTCTCCTTTAAACCATAAAAAATTTGTTTTGGTCACTGTCTTTTTTGCCTGCATTTATTTTAAGTTGCGGCTCAGGCAGTGACTTTTTACTTACACCCTCACTGTATAAAGCATACAGTTCTTCGGGTTCAAGGCGGTCAAGCGCCTTTAAGAATAACTTTGTTGCCGTTGTGGTGCAATCGGGTGCAAAATTGGATAATATTTCCTTTTTCCTGCGTTTTAAAAATTCTCCCGCCTCGACGGCGCAAGCTTTCATCTCTTCAATGTTTTCAAGCAACATTTCCGCGTGAGTTTTAGAAATTGAAACCTCACCCTTCGCGGCCGATTTGAGCAATTCTTTAAGGTCGGTCTCGCCGCACGAGCTATTCTTGTATGCCTTGACTACACCGGCTTTTGGTTGGGCGGGAACGGCAACGAACGACCATTCATACGCATCGATAGGCTCCGCTAATTCATAGAAACAAAGTTTACTCTTACCTAAAACACGGTAATGTCTTCCTTTACGGTGATCGCACTTCCCAAAAGCACTTCCGCAAACAGAACAGATCGATTTTGCCATAGAGCAACCGACGCTTACTTCCTTTTTGATGCCTGCATCTATCTCTAAAATAAGTTCTGCAGAGCGATCAGATTTGGGCATATATGCCCTTGCAAGCAACTGCTTATAAATGTTTCCTGTTCGATTTTTCTTGCCCTCAACAGCTTTCACCTCACAAGAAAAAATCCTGGCACATTGATTACTTGCTTTGTGCGAATGGTCGAAAATACCTGTTTTACCCACAAACAGTTCCGCCATTTTTTCAAGAGCTTCATCGGTAAAGCGTTCAAAATCTCGGTCAACGTCATTGTCGCAAAGTACGACCGAAAAAGCATAGACCTCATCTGCGCTAAAATCTCTTCGGGTAAATTTATTGATTTCTTTGAGTTCCTTTTCTGTGGGATTGCCAATATTTCCGATTATTCCGTTTTTCATTTTACTTCACCTCTTCCGTTTGCTTTTCTTGGGCTTGTGCCTGTGCTTTTAACAGTCGGGCTCTTGCCATTTCAACCTCGTCTTGCAAGGTTATTTCGTCCCAAACAACTGTAAAGTCACAGACAAAGCCTTCTGACTGTAACCAAGCAGTACAAATTCTTCTTATAACCTGCTCTATAAGACCGCGATAGTACTGTAATTCGGTTGTAAGCAGATCGGCCTGCTGTTGCGACATTCGTTCGGTAGTCGACCAATTAAGTCCCAGCAAGAACGGCGGAAGTCCCAATTTTGCGACTATCTGTTCCAACATCTGACGGACGGGAACCTCGGAGGATATCATCTGGTTATCTGCGCCGATAACCTTAATATCGACATCGCCAACCGCAACAAAATCACGTACGCCTTCCTTGTCACTCATCGCAGCCGACCATTCTTTTGCAATTTCTGCTGCACGGTCGCTGCCGAACGCACCGTCAACAGTATCCTGCGGTTTGTAGGTTACCGCATAGCGAAGGTTGCCGATTCTTTCGAAATTAGTGCCTATACTGTCATAGATTTTCAAAAGGATTCCCGTTACAAACGGAAGTCCTTCAAGAAGTGACCTGCCTTCCGGACGGGAAACAGTAGCATTTGCGGCGGTTATCAACAGTCTTTCGGGATGCTTTACAGCAATACTTTTTCCCACCCCGTCACGCACAGAAACCTTCATATCAAAAGGACTTTCGCTGGTTGTAATTTCGATGCCTTTAAGCGATGAGTTATAAAGTGCCGCTACACTTCCGCACGACTCTACCACTTCACCGATAGCGATTCCGTACATCAAAAGACTATCGAGATACTTTTCTAAAAATGAAGAAACACCGACAGAACAACTTCCGGACGGGACAGTGTTCAAAAAGTTTTTAAGTTCCCTTTCCGCTGTTTTGTTGTCACACTCCACCTTGAAACCGCCGACCAAACGAATGATCTTTCCTATCGCGGCGTCGACAATCGGTACGGCGTCGCGAATTGCATCAAAGACCTCAAATTCAGGCTTTGAAAGTGAACGGTGACGGTCGATAAGAGAATAGGGACTCCTGCCTGCCCTTGCGGTTTCAACCACAGCACTGATGCGTTCTTTTTTCTCAATTTGTTTTGACTTGCCCATATTTTTCCTTTCCGAGAGTGCTAACGGCTCTCTCTTTTAGCAGCAACTGCAACACTTTGCGGTGATGAGTTATAAAGAACGGTCGACACAAAATAACGGATATCGTCCATGGCGTGATCGTTCTCCTTTCGCGGTGCGTCCTTGGCAGAGCCCTCATCCCAACAGTAAAGCGAAAATTCACGGATCGTATCTTTGCAACCTTTGCAAATCTTTATCCTTTCGCTTTTCAATGCATCTGAAACCCGCCTTATTCCGTCCAAAACATCATTTTTCGCAGGAAAAACCTTGAACTTGCCCCGCCTTTTTATTGTGGTGATGAATGACGCTGCGGACGGGTCACAGATTACCGCGCAAATGGGTAAGTCTCCCGCCAAATTTTCCAGTTCCTTGTAATACTCTTCATCGGTCTTTTGCGCTCCCTCACGCTTAGATGAATAGTAGTACTCCCTTAATCTGTACCAGATACCGTTGCTGTAACCCCAAAGTCCGAATGATGCAGGGTTTACCGTTCCATAGTCACAAGAAATATAGTATTTCTGACACTGCTTTGGGCAGTCTGCCATTGAATGTGACCCAAACATCGGATATACGAGGCCGTCTGCGGCAACCCATCTTCCCTTGACAAATCGCTCGTAAAATGCACCCGAATACATATTTTCGTACCTTTCCAACATTTCTTTTGAGAGAGACGGATTTTCACTCATTTCGAAATGCAGATAGAGCGCATTTTTACTCTCGGTCTTTTTTATCCACTCGTTATAAAACCAGTGCGAAGGGTTGGACGGGTTGCAGTTAAACCAAAATTTTGAGTTTTCTACCGAACAACGAGCTAGCGCCTGCTCCACAAAGGAGCGAGGCATCAGCGCCACCTCGTCGAACATTACACCTGCCAAGGTCATACCCTGAATCAGTGATGCGGAGGCCTCGTCCTTGCCCCCGAAAACCCAAAATGTGTTACGTCTTTTTCCAAGTTCCAGTGTGAATTTCCCGTAGGAAACCTGATAATTGACCTTGAACCCCAGTTGCTTTAAAACAGGCAGATAAGGGTTCAGAATGTTGCGCTTCACCGAACTTGCCGTGCGTCCACACAGAGCAAATGAAGCATTTTGGAAGTTGCAAAGACTCCACGAAACAAAGGAAACAAACATACACAATGATTTACCGCTTCTTACGGCACCATCACAGATTATGGCATCTTTTGAACTGTAAGGACTGTCGGGAGTCCACCAGCAAAGCGTTGCCAACTGCTTTTTTGAAAAGGGTTTAAAATTCATTCTTCTTCACTCCCTGAGAGTGCAGTCACCGCTTCTGCTCCTTTAAAAATTGCGTTGATAAAGGGTGCAGCACCCTCAGTCTCAGCGATTTCTTCCAGTTCACAAAGCGTTTGCAGAGCTTTTATTCGGTCATAGAATTTTAGCTCCATTCCGCCTGATTTTTGCATCTTAATTTCCGAAATCATAAAAAGGTCAAGTCCGTCAATGTCGGTCACGTCTTCGGGATTTAAGACCAATCTTACTGCATCGGCAACCGAGCCGAATGCAATTTTCCTCAATCCTTCAACTGCTTGTGAGTAACATTTGAGTCTCTCTGTGATTCGTTCGGTTTCGGCTGCTATCTGCGGTTTTGAAAGCAACTTTAATCCCGATTTTTCAGGATTTTCGAAACCAGCCCTTGCTGCCGATTCTCTCGGATCGCGACAAAACGCAAATTGCCGGCAGAATTCTGTTTCTTTTGAAGTTAATGCCATTTTAATTCCCCTTTCAATTAAAGGGTCAAAATAAAAGGTTTGTTGCACTGTATCGGACAACAACAGTACAACAAACCCGAAAATTTATTTTTTTATGCAATTTTCTTTCAGTTTACACATATAAATTGTTAGGAATCAAAAGCGCCGAATCAACAAAACGGCACAGAAAGGTAAGATTAAAATGCCTAAAATATTTTTGCCCGAAGGACAACAGACAAAACACGCAGAATCAATCAATCGACACTTTACAGCTCTCCAACTTGAAGAAGCAAGACAGAAGAACGACATTTTGGAAGCCGTTGCCATCTCTTGTGATACCGAACACAACTTAAACGTTAATTTAGGATGTATGAAAGGGGTTATACCCCATAAAGAAGGTGCCATCGGTATCGCAGAAGGAGTCACCAGAGATATTGCAATAATCTCACGCGTCGGTAAACCCGTTTGTTTTACAGTGGAGGGATTTTGCACAAACGCCGGCGGTGACAGAATAGCAATTCTGTCACGCAGAAAAGCGCAACAATTCTGCATTGATGAGTACATATCGCAGTTATCACCCGGTGATGTTATACCTGCCAAGGTGACCCACATCGAATCCTTTGGTGCATTTTGTGACATCGGTTGCGGTTGCGTTGCTTTAATGCCCATAGACACCATTTCGGTTTCTCGCATTTCAAACCCCAAAGACCGATTCAGATGCGGTGACAACATAATGGCGGTGGTTAAGAGCATAATCGACGGCAAAGTCACTCTGTCGCAAAAAGAATTGCTCGGCACATGGGAAGAGAACGCTTCAAAATTTCAACAGGGAGAGACAGTACGCGGTGTTATCCGTTCGGTCGAAAGCTACGGTATTTTTGTTGAACTAACTCCAAACTTGGCAGGTCTTGCTGAATCAAAACCGGGTGCTAAGGTCGGTCAGACCGCAAGCGTATACATAAAAAGCATTATTCCCGAAAAGATGAAAGTGAAACTGATAATCGTCGATTCATTCGATGACCAAGACACCCTTACTCCAATCAATTACTTTTATCACGGCGATCGAATAGACCGCTGGGTCTATTCGCCCGAAAACTGTATAAAAACCGTTGAAACCGTATTTTAAAAAAAGAGCCTCTGTGAAAACTCACAGAGGCTTTCTTTATCTTCCGAAGATTCTATTCAATTCACGATATTTTTCGCAATCTATACTATTAAGTTGCTCTTTTGTCAATCGGTAGGACCAATTTCCCTTGGCTTTGCCCGGGATATTAAGTCTTGTGTCCTTTCCGTAGTGCAGGATATCCTGAATCGGCAGAATAACAGTATCCGCGTGGCTTCTCAACATCATCTTAATAATGTCATCGTAGCAGTTATCCCAATTCTGACCATCAAAACCTACATAGCGGAGCATCTCCTGCTTTTTATCCATCTCCAACTCCCAGACGTATCCCAACAAGGTGTTATTGTCGTGAGTTCCTGTATAGGCAATACAGTTAGAGGGATAATTGTGCGGTTTGTGCGGATTATCACCGAAATCCATAAATCCGAACTGGAATACCCTCATTCCAGGAAATCCACTATACTCAACGAGTTCGATGACCTCTTTTGTGATGTCACCCAAGTCCTCGGCAATAATGAAATTATCACCTTTTATCGAATTGACGGCATCGACAAACTCTTTGCCCGGTCCTTTTATCCATTTGCCCTCCTTGGCGGTTTCAGCAGTGCTCGGCACACTCCAAAACGACTCAATTCCTCTGAAATGGTCGATCCTTACGCCGTCAAACATATTGAACATATTGCAAAGCCTTGCTTTCCACCAAGAAAAACCATCGGACTTCATTTTGTCCCAGTCGTACAAAGGATTGCCCCAAAGCTGACCGTCCTCGGAGAAATAGTCGGGCGGAACTCCTGCTACCGACGAAGGTTTATGGTCTTCGTCAAGTAAGAACAGGTCGCTGTTGCCCCAAACATCGCAACTGTCAAAAGAAACATAAATCGGGATATCGCCAATAATTTTGATTCCCTTTGAATTGGCGTACTGCTTGACCGTTTTCCACTCGGTTATAAATTCATACTGAATAAAGCACCACATAAAGTAACGGTCGGGGTCATAGGTGTTTTTGGTCCATTCGGTCCATTCCTTGCCGTCGTTTGCATCCTTCAAGCTCAAAAACTTACAACATTGCTCAATATACGGATGTTCACTTATGTACTGTTCGATCTCGTTACGGTCACTGACTCTTTTTGAAGCCTTTAAAAGCAACTCCATACGTTCGGTCCTTAACCGTTCAAACTCGGCAGAATAGGGCGTTTTTTGTCGTGATTCCAAAAGTTCGCCCTCGGTCACAAGCCCTTTGTTATACAATGTTTCGGGGTCTATAAAAAACGGATTGCCGCCGAACGCCGAATATGATTTATAGGGCGAATTGCAGTCATCAACCATACTGAACGGCAAAACCTGCCAGTATTTAAAACCACCCTTTTCCAAAAAATCTACAAATTCTAATGCCTCTTTTCCGAAATTGCCGATGGAATACTCCCCCGGCAAAGAGGAAATGTGCATTAAAACTCCGCTTGCTCTTTTCATAAAAAATTACCTTTTCTTTCCCGATTTTGCCTTGCTCTTGGGAGCATTTTTGTCAGTTTTCTTTGTACTACGCTCATAAAGACTCGGCTCAACGGCTTCCTCAACAAAATACTTATCCCTTTTAGTCGACAATGACTTGAATTTAATAACGCCATTAAACCTACCGGTATAAAGTGCCGCACTGAAAACAGCAGTTAACGGAATTGTAAGCAAAATACCGATACTTCCTGCCAACATTTGTAAAAGTTCCGTTACAACGTATTCGGTACTAAAAAGCTCTGACAAGGAGTTTCTTGCGTTGATGATAGAAATTGTAGTGGCGACCTCACTGCCTATGTATGCAAGAACAAGTGTATTTGCCATCGTTCCCATTACATCGCGTCCTATGGTTATTCCCGATTTTACAAGACCACTGAATGTAGGGCTTTCGACCTGGTCGTGTAGTTCTTTAAGTGACGAAGAAATAGACACAGAAACATCCATAACCGCACCCAGACAACCGAGCAAAATACCCGCAAAAGTGAGTGATTTGATGTTTATGCCAAGATTCGAAAGATAACCCGGCATACTCAGATCATCGGTCACACCTGTCAGATGCAAGAAGTGGGTCATCACTATAACAATAACACCCGAAACAGCAACACCGCTTGCACAGCCTATTATAGCTGCAAAGGTTTTCTTGCTGTATCCGTTCATAATAATGAGAGTCATTACAATTATATATATACAACTTAGTACCGACATAAGATGCGCATTCATTCCGCGCAACAGTGCCGGAATAAACACCAAAAACACTGTGTAGCAGGTCAAGAACAAGGTTATAAGGGTCTTCAATCCCTTTATTCTTCCAAAGATTACAAGCAATATTGCAAAAATTACAGCCAACACGATAATCGGAGTCGTGCGGTTATAATCCGCAAACACCCAGGTGTCATCATAAGGATCGTCAGGTGTCATATCATTAGGCGGCAAAAGCAACACTTTATCACCGACGCCGACGGTATCGGCATTTGCAGGCTCATCGGCGTTGTTTTGCTGCAATACTACTACTTCTTTGCCCGCGTAATCCACACCGTCAACACTTCCTTTTTTTATAACGCAACGGAAAATAACCGTGCTGTCGGTACCGTAGCCTATATCGGAATCATCATAGTCAATACTTGTTACGGTGGCAGGATAATACGCGGTATCACCGCTGAGAATTTTAGTATTATCAAACAGCAACGAACCCATTACCAACGGCAGTACCACCAGTAATACGACGGTTATCGCATATATTATTACTTTCCAGTTAAAGTTTTGTTTGCATAAAACACTATTCAGCAAATAAAACACCTCTTGAAAATTTATCAAATACATTTTATCACATTTAACGTCCTCGGTCAATTACAAAGAATTTTATTGGCCATAAATTACCCTTATAAAAAGCGATTGATTTTTTTGAGACTTAATGGTAAAATACTTTTGCGAGTGAATCGGACGGCTGCGGGAGGTCTTTTGACCCCTGAGGAAAGTCCGGGCTTCAAAGGGAAGGATAACGGCTAACGGCCGCCGAGGGTGACCTTAGGGAAAGTGCAACAGAGATATACCGCCTGCTAATGCAGGTAAGGGTGGAAAGGCGAGGTAAGAGCTCACCGGCTGACGGGAGACCGTACAGCCCTGTAAACCCTATCCGAAGCAACATCCACTACGGCAATACGTATCCCTACGTGCCGTGACAGATGGCGTGAGCGTTACGGCAACGTAACGCCAAGAAAGATAGTCGTCCAAGACAGAACCCGGCTTACAGACTCGGTCGCGAAGAAAAAAGTGCTTGAAATTCAAGCACTTTTCTTTTTTATATTTTTTCAAATGTTTGTAAAATTAAATCTCTGTTGGCTAATCCCACTGAAAAAGCGGTAGCACTGCCCGACGCCGTACCGAGTTTTAATGCATAATCAAAATCTTCACTTTCAAGATGCCCTGCAATAAAGCCCGCAACCATTGAGT
>JAZRMK010000021.1:0-7568 GCA_045647525.1 Acutalibacteraceae bacterium | reverse complement strand
TGCAGGATGGATTCTTCCGTCAACAATAAGCTTTTCCAACGCAATTCGCGCCACTTCTCTGCGGACGGGGTCAAAGCTCGAAACAGTAATTGCTTCGGGAGTATCATCAATAATAAGGTCAACACCGGTAGCGGTTTCAAGCGCTCTGATGTTACGGCCTTCACGACCGATAATTCTACCCTTCATTTCGTCATTCGGCAGTGCCACAACCGAAACGGTAGCCTCGGACGAATGGTCGGCAGCACAACGCTGAATTGCCATGGATATAAGTTCTCTTGCCTTGGTATCAACCTCGTCTTTGAGTTGTTGCTCATAATCGGCAATCTTCATTGCCTTTTCGTGCTGTAACTCACCGTCAAGCATGCTAAGCAACTGTGCCTTTGCCTGCTCCATAGTATAGCCCGAAATTTTTTCAAGCATATCGAATTGACTCTTTTTCAGCTGTTCTGCTTCTTTAAGTCTTTCTTCGACAACCTTTGTTCTCTCAGCCAACTTTTCTTCCTTGGCTTCAAGGTTTTCAACCTTACGGTCGATAGCCTCTTCTTTTTGCTGAATTCTGTGTTCCTGACGCTGAACTTCGGAACGGCGTTCACGCAGTTCCTTCTCAGTTTCAGTACGGGACCTGATTATTTCATCTTTTGCTTCTAATATTGCTTCTTTTTTCTTGGCCTCTGCATTCTTCATAGCATCGTTTAAAATACGTCTTGCTTCGTCTTCGGCAGAACCAATGGTTGCTTCAGCTGTTCTTCTACGATGCGCTGAACCCATTACAAATGTAACGGCGGCAACAACAACTGCAGCAACACCTTCAATGATGTACCACAACACTGTCAGTACCTCCTTAATATTTAATCACGTTTTAATCGGACGTGTATAACCGAGTATGTAAAAGACAATGTCCTATTTCGCCATAATGAACTTTTGTCTATGCACATCCTAGTTTATTTTATTATCTTTTAAGTTTTATGTCAAGTGTCTTTTATCATTATTTCGTATATATTGGCCCACAAACATTGGAGTATATACAAGATAATGTAAGAGAATTTCATATTTAAAACTATTTTCCTAATAATGTTGTGTTTTCTATAAAAAAATGTTGAAAAAATTAATAATATGTATTAAAATATATTAGATTATAATGTCTATATTATATATTTATATTATTTTAAAGAAATGGTGATTTTGATGAACAAATATGCAGACCTTTCTAATGCAGAACTGCTCGCCGAGTACGAATCTGTCAAAAAAACGTATCAAGAACTTTCAAATAAAGGACTCTCATTGGATATGTCCAGAGGAAAGC
Organism: Acutalibacteraceae bacterium; assembly: GCA_045647525.1. Classification (GTDB taxonomy): domain Bacteria; phylum Bacillota; class Clostridia; order Oscillospirales; family Acutalibacteraceae; genus UMGS172. Next base: position 6,265 of record JAZRMK010000021.1, on the reverse strand, counting down.
CCGCAGCCGACCAGCTTGATTTGAGTCTTGATTCATTCAACCTTGTAAATGCAGAAAACGGATTCCGCAGTCGCGACGGTGTTGACTGCCGCAACTACGGTGGACTTGACGGTTTACCCGAATTAAAAGAACTTTTTGGCGAATTGTTGGAAGTTCCTGCAAAAAATGTTATTGTTTCTAACAATGCATCACTCAACCTTATGTTTGATATAATCTCGCAGGCAATGACTCACGGTTTTGGTGACAAGCCATGGGCGGCACAAGGCAAGGTCAAGTTCTTATGCCCCGTTCCCGGTTACGACCGCCATTTTTCAATATGTGAATACTTTGGTATTGAAATGATAAACGTCCCTATGACCGAATCGGGTCCTGATATGGATATCATTGAAGAACTCGTTAAAGACGAATCTGTAAAAGGTATGTGGTGCGTTCCCAAGTACTCTAACCCTGATGGTATTATATACAGCGATGAAACCATTAAACGTTTGGCAAAAATGAAGACCGGCGCTAAGGATTTCCGCATTATGTGGGACAATGCATACGTAATCCACCCCGTGTTCGGCGAATGTGACCCCATTCTCAATATTATTGATGAATGTCAAAAAGCAGGCGACCCTGACAAAGTCTTTGTTTTCACCTCAACATCAAAGGTTATGTTCCCCGGTGCAGGAGTTGCAGTTGTTGCTTCAAGCGACAATAATATTGCAGAGCTTAAAAAGCGTATGACGGTACAAACTATTGGTCCCGACAAGCTTAATCAGTTAAGACATTCAAAGATGTTCCCGACATTAGCAGCTCTTACAGAGCACATGAAACTGCACGCTGCAATTATGAAGCCTAAATTCGACGCCGTTCTCTCGGGTCTTGAATCCCAGCTCGGCGGACTTGGAATTGCCAATTGGAACAAACCCTGTGGTGGATACTTTATCAGTTTGTTCGTTCAAAAGGGTTGTGCAAAAGAGGTTGTTGCACGTTGTAAGGAAGCAGGTCTGGTTCTTACCGGTGCCGGCGCAACCTACCCTTACGGCATTGACCCTGATGACAGCAACATCCGTATTGCTCCTTCTTTCCCCACCCCCGATGAACTGCAAACAGCAACCGAGTTGCTTTGCACTGCAACAAAACTTGTTTGCCTTGAAAAGTTGATTAACGGTTAACTCGTACCTACTCTCTACTTTGCAAATGGTTTTAATTGACTTAAATATCAAAATACTATATAATCGTATATATAGTTCCTTTTTCTTCAAATTGAAGGTTTGAAGAAGTCAAATAATTTGGAGGTTCGTTCTAATGAAACGCAAAAGCAAACGCATCGGAAAACCGATGTTTTTCATCGTCACAATACTCGTTCTCGTTTTTTCCTTCTGCTCTTTCTTTGGAATCGAGGATTATTACGGCGATGTCAGAAAACTTTATGTGAAAGGTGCAAAGGACATCCGTTGGGGTATTGACATCCGCGGAGGTGTCGAAGCAATTTACACCCCTAAAACTAAGGATGCAAATATTTCAAGAGAAGATATGGACGCTTCGAAAGAGATTTTCGAAACACGTATGCTTAATAATAACATTTCCGACTATGAGGTTTATACCGACTATGACAATCATCAGATTATAGTCAGATTCCCTTGGCAGTCGGATGACGAGAGTTATGATGCACAGCAAGCTCTTGAAGAAATCGGCGAAACCGCACTGCTTACTTTCCGTAAAGGTTCCAGCAGCACCGATCCTGTTGTCTTACAGGGTGCCGCCGATATAGCGAGTGCTTCCCCCAGTGTTACAGAAAACAATGAATTTGTTGTAGCGCTCAAACTCACCTCTGCCGGTACTGCAAAATTTGCAACGGCAACAAAGGAACAACTCAACAAAACTATCAGTATCTGGCTTGACGACGACTGTATTTCAAATCCTACCGTCAACAATGTCATCACCACCGGTGAGGCAATTATTTCGGGCATGGCAAGTGCAGAAGAGGCTGAGGAACTTGCAAACAAGATCAACGCCGGTTCTCTTCCGTTTGAACTTGAACTTATAAAAGCAGAAGAGATTTCTCCCACTTTCAGTGCAAAAAATGCCTCTGGATCAAACACAACTGCGACAACATCTTCTACCGCCGGAGCACAGCCTCTTAATGTTATGCTTATTGCAGGTGTAGTAGCTTTTGCCGCAATTTGTGTACTTATGATTGTCTTCTACCGCTTACCCGGTGTTATCGCTTGTATAGCACTTCTCGGTCAGGCAGCCGGTATGATAGCCTGCATTTCAGGTTTCTTCAAAGGAACTGATAGCTTTACAATGACCCTCCCCGGTATTGCGGGTATCATTCTTGCAATAGGATTCGGTGTTGACGCCAACGTTATCACCGCCGAAAGAATCAAAGAAGAGTTTAGAAAAGGCAAGACTATTGACGGTGCTATTTCACAAGGTTACAGCAACGCATTCAGTTCCATTTTGGACGGTAACATCACAAACGTCATCGTGGCGCTCGTTCTTCTTGCCGCATTTGGCACTCCCAACGGCATACTTTCACGTGCTTTGCACTTTGTTTTCCCCTTCCTCAGTGCATCGGTCACAGGTAACATTTACTCGTTCGGATACACACTCATTGTGGGTGTTATCATGAACTTCATTATGGGTGTATGGGCATCTCGTGTTATGCTTATGGGTGTTTCAAGGTTTAAATTCTTGCGCAAGCCCTGGCTCTATGGCGCACCCAAGACCAAAGAAATCAAATCGTTTGATTATGTTGGCTTCCTTAAAAAAGCAACAATTATTGCTTCTTCCATTCTTGCAGTTTGTCTTATTTTGACCTGCATACTCGGTGTCAAAACTGACATTACATTCTCAGGCGGTAGCCGCTTCACTTACAACTATACAGGTGAAGTCAACGCAGAAGAAATCGAACAAAAGTTGCAGAAAGAACTCGGTCTTGACGCTGATGTTTCTCTCAACGAAGGTCTTTCCGACGGTTCTAAATCAATGGTTATTCTTGTTTCGGGCGACCTCAACAACTCTGTAAATAAAGGATCTGTTGATAAGATTCTCGGCACCCTTTCATCGACTGTTTCTTCCACCACTTCCTCGACAGAGAGTTCCGCTTCTTCTACTGTTTCAAGCGATGTTTCATCTTCAACCTCATCGACAACATCCAGTGCCGTTTCAAGCAACACTTCAAGCACGACTTCAAGTGCTGTATCTTCCAATTCTTCGACCACCTCAAAACCCGAGAAAAAGGAAACCGAACTGTTCACTGGTGTTAAAACCGCTATCACAGGTATTCTTGCAAGAGATTATAAGGATAACAAGTTCACAGAAAGTGAGTCAAATATCGTAAATCCGACACTTGCAGGTTCCTTCTTCGTAAAGGCTATTTTTGCTGTTGTGCTTTCGGCAGTGCTCGTAATCATTTATATCGGAATCCGCTTCCGCAAAATAGGCGGAGTTTCGGCAGGTGTTTCTGCATTTATCGCACTCCTTCACGATGTTGCTATTGCATTCTTTGCATCGGCAATATTCGGGCTTGCAGTTGATACAAACCTTTGCGCAGTTATTCTCACACTCTTCGGTTACTCGCTTAACGCAACCATAGTTATGTTTGACCGTGTACGTGAGAATCAGAAACTTTATCCCGCCCTCACAATTCGTGAGCAGGTCAACAAGAGTATCAACGAAACTGTTAAGCGCTCAATTGTCACTTCAGTGACCACGTTCATATCAATTGCAACTATCGCCATTGTTGGCGAAATTTTCGGTGTAACCGCACTCCGCAGTTTTGCAATTCCTATGGCAATAGGCGTTGTCGCAGGTTGCTTCTCATCTATATGCTTGGCAGGTCCTATTTGGGTCAAATGGTGCGAAAAAGCCTCAAAAAAGTAAAGTAATATTCTGTTTAAGAAAACACATAATAAACCTGAAAAGGAGTTTTGAAAATGGAAAAAACTAAATACACCGGAACTCAGACAGAGAAAAACCTTGAAATCGCTTTTGCAGGCGAATCTCAGGCAAGAAACAAGTACACATATTTTGCTTCTGTCGCTAAAAAAGAAGGCTACGAGCAAATTGCAGCACTTTTCTTGAAAACTGCTGACAACGAAAAAGAACATGCAAAAATGTGGTTCAAAGAACTTCAAGGTATCAGCAATACATCTGAAAACCTTAAAGATGCCGCCGAAGGCGAAAACTACGAGTGGACCGATATGTACGCCGGCTTTGCTGAAACCGCCGAAAAGGAAGGTTTCCCCGAGTTAGCACAGAAATTCCGTCTTGTAGCCGCGATCGAAAAACACCACGAAGAGCGTTACAGAGCACTTCTTAAAAATATCGAAATGGCAGAAGTATTTGCCAAGCGCGAAGTTAAGGTTTGTGAATGCCGCAACTGCGGACACATCGTTGTCGGCATGAAGGCTCCCGAAGTTTGCCCCACCTGTGCTCATCCTCAGGCATACTTCGAAATTCACGCAGAAAACTACTAATAAACATTTAAAAAGCCGTAGGGTTTCCCCTACGGCTTTTTATTATATAGCGTTCCTCACAACACATAAACTAAAAAAACGAGTCCGAACCCAAACGGTTCGGACTCGTCCTATTTGTAAAGGTAACGCAAGATTGATACAAAAAAGACTTTTACTTTGAATCAGCGAGTAAAGTCTTGCACGGGTTTCAAAATTACGACTGATTTGTAAAATGGGTTTCAAATACAGCGTATGGGTATTGTATCCATCTGGCTGTTGTGCTATAATAAATTAAATTATTCAGAAAAGGGAAAATGATGATGATATATAAAGATAAAACCAAATTAAGAGGGTGTATAACAAGCGGAATGAATCTATTTGGTGCATTGCTGTTTTTCTTTGTAAGTGCTATGAGTGTTTATGCTTTTTTTGATAATGAATATAGTTGGGGAAGCCTTGTAATTGGAACATTATGGTTTATCCCATTTGTTTTTTGCTTGTATTGTTTGTTGCCACAAAAAAATTCAAAAGCAATAACGGTTATCGTTTGTTTTGTTTGGTGCGTTGTATTAATTTTCTCAGTAATAATCGGATATGTAAACAGAGAACGAGATATAGAGTATAATTTGTTAGGAGTATGGGTGTCTGAAAATGATGAAGTTAAATCTAAAATCATTTTTGAAGAGGATGGAAATGTTTTGGAAGGAACTTGGTCTTTTTACGATTACATTAATGGTAAAAAAGAAATAATAGATTTTGAGGTTGAAAACATTGAAGACTTTACTATGGAAATTGCAACCGAAGATGGGGATATTATTTTTATTCCATTCTCTGTTAGTAAAGATACTCTATATTTTGACGGAATAGAGCATAAAAACTCTGATAAAAACATCAGGATTTCTAAAGAAATGGAAAAATATAACTCATATAGAACATATGTACGAAATGGCGTGATCACTCCTGTTGGGCAAGGTTTATTTTTAGGAATGAGTATGGATGAAGTAGAGAATATAATAAAACCTGCAGTATTGCAAAAAGAAATAGGGTATTATCAATATGTACTACCAGGAACAGAAATAAGCTGTCATTTAGATTTTTTCAAAGGAGAGTTACATTGCATAGAATTATATATTGAAGATATAGATTCAATAGACAAGGCTATAGACTATTTATCGAATTTATATGGTGAATATACAATAGAAAGATGGTCAATCGATTGCGATTATATTAGATATAAATGGGAATCTTATAATTTAAATATAAACATAAATTACAATACTAAATCAAACAAATATTATTGGATTAGTTATCAGTTGAAATAAAGTATTAAAGTCTTACACTGGTACAAGACTTTGCTCTTAAAAAATGAAACCTTCAAGCAGAGGGTTTCATTTTTTAATATGGTTGTTATTAGGTTGAAATATAAAATTTTTATACAAAAACAAAGAAAGCCCTTAAAATAAGGACTTTCTTTGTATCAACGAATGTTGATGATTATGGTCGAGGTGACAGGATTCGAACCTGCGGCCTCTGCGTCCCGAACGCAGCGCTCTACCAAACTGAGCCACACCTCGTCAATGTACGTCTTGCGTACCAAATTATTATATTGATTATGCATCCATTTGTCAAGTGTTTTTTAAGTCTTTGGTCAAATTCCGCTTTACAAAATGTTGTTTTGATGTTACTATTTTTAAAAAGAGATCTTCCAAACTTTTAAGGAGTAAATTTATGTTTGATATTGAAAAAGCTTTACAAAATCTTGAAAGAAATAATATGGAACCGTATTTTGTTGAAACCGGTGCCGAAGCAGTTGAACT
>JAZRMK010000020.1:0-20744 GCA_045647525.1 Acutalibacteraceae bacterium | reverse complement strand
CTAGCGTGACAGGCTAGCGTTCTAACCAACTGAACTACCAGGCCACCTAATGGTGGGAACAACAGGGCTCGAACCTGTGACCCTCTGCTTGTAAGGCAGATGCTCTCCCAGCTGAGCTATGCTCCCATCTACGCAGGTTTCTGTACCACCGGCGACGAATGATATATTAACACATAACTACACATTTGTCAACACATTTTTTTAATTTTTTTCAAACTTTTTTAAGATTATTTTTTCAAGGTCGCTGACAGTAAAATTGTACTGTTTATTGCAGAAATGGCATACAACTTCGGCACCCTTGCCGTCGTCTACCATTTCCTGCAAATCTTCCACAGAAAGTCCCTTAATGGCCGATTCGGTTCGTTCACGGCTACATTTACATTCGTATGCTACGGTTTCTTCGTATAACACCTCGTAGTCGAATTTTTTGAGCGCTAATTTAGCAATATCCTCTAATGATTTACCATCGGTCATCATTTTTGTTACCGATTCTAAATCCTTTAATGATTCTTCCAGTTTCACTATATCCGACTCCATCGCACCGGGAAGCAACTGAATAATAAATCCACCGGCCGCTTTTACGGTCAGATCAGGGTTGACCAAAACACCCAACGCACAAACGGTGGGTATCTGTTCGCTTACTGCATAATACGCGGTGATGTCCTCGGCTATTTCGCCCGATGTAAGCGGAATTTGACCTACATACGGGTCTTTCATGCCGAGATCCTTAATTACTGTAATCGTTCCGTTACCGACAGCCCCGCCTACGTCTAATTTACCCTTAGCGTTAAGCGGCAATTCGACCACAGGATTAGTCGCATAGCCTCTCACATTACCCTTAGAGTCCGAAACTGCAACGAGCGTACCCGCAGGGCCTTCGCCCGCAACACGAAGAGTAATCGAGCCGTTTTCGGTTTTTAACATATTGCCCATCATCGATGCGGCGGTCAAAAGACGACCCAAAGCAGCAGTAACAACTGCCGATGTTTTATGATACTTTTCGACAGTATTGACAATATCGGTTGTATCAACAAACGATCCCATCACGGCACCGTCGTTGGTAATGCATCTTATAAGTTTTCCCATAATTATCTCTTTCTTACTATAAAAATGATTCTTTCGTCATTCGGTTTGTATTCTTCGTCCGTCATATCCGACAAAATCGCGAGAACATCCAAATCGGCGTTCTTGCACATTCTTTTAAGGCAAGGCACAGTGTATGCTCTTTCCGAAAACACCTCTCCGGAACGTTTATAACTGCCGTCAGGCTGCTTTTTAAAGAAGTCGAGCGAAATATCAACAATCAAGTCATCATCGCATTCGGAGTTGTTCCAAACACAATAGACATCATCAGTATCGCATACAAAGGTATTACCCGACAAAACTTGGCGGTGTTTATACTCGGTATTCACATCAAAAATAAACAGCCTTCCCGATTCCAAAAAGAGTGAAATTCTTTTAAAGGATTCTTCAAGTTCAGACTCATCAATGATATGATTCAGGCTGTCAAGGCAGCACACTGCACCGTCCACAGTTCCGTACAGGTCAAGCTCGGATGCCGACTGGCAAAGCAGTAGCGGCTGCTGGCCCTCTGATGCAAAACGTTCCCTCGCGATATTCAGCATTTCGGGACTTATATCAACGCCGATTACATCAACACCGCGCTTTGCAAACTGTAACGAAAAACCGCCTGTGCCGCACGCCATATCAAGCAACAACGTGGGTCGGCGGTCATATTTTTCGAAAAGTTCAAGTAAATACTGAGTCCTTTTATCGTAATCAACGTCAGCCTGCAAAGAATCGTAAACGTCGGCAAATTCAGTATAACTCATTTTTCTTCTTCCAATCGGTCAAAAACAACGGTATATCCGTCATTACCGTAGTTAAGCGAACGATTTACACGACTGATAGTAGCAGTGCTGGCACCCGTTTCGGTAACTATATCACTGTAAACTCTGCCTTCTTTAAGCATTTTAGCAACCATTACACGTTGCGCAATAGACTGAATCTCTTTAACAGTGCAAATGTCCTCGAAGAAATCATAGCACTCATCGACCGTCTGCAACGTAAGAATAGACTTAAAAAGAAGGTCTGTATTATCATTGCGAAGCTTGTTCATTTCACCACTACCTTTCTTTTACAGTTTAACACTATAAAGTGTGAAAGTCAACAAGAAATAGCCTTAACACATAATAAAAAAAACGGCAGGCGTCAAAGCCTGCCGTTTAAATTTATTCCTCCGACATAATGCTACGGAAATCGTCACCGCTTATTTTCTCTTCAAGGAAGAGTCGCTGTGCAACCTTATGAACCTTAGACATATTGTTGTTAAGAATTTCCTTTGCTTTGTCGTACTGCATCATAACGATGTCGCGTACCTCGGCATCGATGAGTGCTGCGGTGCTGTCAGAGTAGTTGGGAGTCGATGAGAAGTCGCGTCCCAAGAACACTTCATTGTTGCCTGTACCAAGCTTTACAAGACCGATCTTTGCGCTCATGCCAAACTTAGTCACCATATTATGTGCCATCTCGGTAGCGCGCTCAATATCATTAGAAGCACCTGTGCAAATATCGTCCTGGGTCAATTCCTCTGCGGCACGGCCGCCGAGCAAAGAACAAATATCCTCTTCCATCTTGGTCTTGGAAATGTGACCGTTATCTTCTTCGGGCAGGTACATTGTAAAGCCTGCTGCCATACCTCTGGGAATAATTGATATCTGATGAACTGGGTCTTGGGTCGGGAGGAAGTAGGAAACGACCGCATGACCTGCTTCATGGTATGAAGTGATCTTCTTGTCCTTTTCCTTAATGACCCTTGACTTCTTCTCGGCACCCATCATAACCTTAACGGTTGCCTCTTCGATGTCCTGCTCGATAATAGCCTTTCTATTAGCTCTTGCAGCAAGCAAAGCCGCCTCGTTAAGAAGGTTTTCCAAGTCTGCGCCTGTGAAACCTGATGTTGACTTTGCAATAGTTTTAAGGTCAACGTCGGGGCCCAACGGCTTACCTCTTGCGTGTACTTTAAGAATCTCTTCTCTGCCCTTGACATCGGGATAGTTTACCATTATCTGACGGTCAAAACGACCGGGACGAAGCAAAGCTCTATCCAAAATATCGGGACGGTTTGTAGCCGCAATAATAATAACACCTTCGTTTGCTCCAAAACCATCCATTTCAACACGCAACTGGTTCAATGTTTGCTCACGTTCATCGTGACCGCCGCCCAAGCCTGCTCCACGCTGACGACCAACAGCATCAATCTCATCGATAAAGATAATTGCAGGTGCGTTCTTTTTAGCCTGATCAAACAAATCGCGCACACGGGAAGCACCAACACCGACAAACATTTCAACAAAGTCAGAACCTGAAATCGAGAAGAAGGGAACGCCTGCCTCGCCTGCTACGGCACGTGCAAGCAGAGTCTTACCTGTTCCGGGAGGACCTACAAGCAAGACACCCTTGGGTATTCTTGCACCGAGTTCATTAAATTTTTTAGGGTCTTTGAGGAACTGAACAAGTTCAGACATTTCTTCCTTTTCCTCGTCTGCACCGGCAACGTCGGCAAAGGTAGTCTTGCGCTTGTCGTCTTCCGCTTTCTTAATACGGGCTTTGCCAAACGACATTGTCTTATCGCCGCCCATACCGCCCATACGGCGCATCATAAAGCTAAAACCGAATATAAGGATCGCAAACATTATGATGGTAGGCAAAAGGCTTATTATCCACGAACCTTCGCCACCCTTGTCATAGGTGTAATCGATATCCAATTTTTCCTTTTCGGTTTCGGTATAATCAGGGTTTTGATGAATCTTATCGTTATACTCAATAACAGCCTCAGAAACATCGTTATAGAAAATTTCAGCGTTGGCAACAGTTAAAGTATTTTTCTTGCCGTCATCACGAGTGACATACTGTAACTTGCCGTCGTAAAGATTTAAGGTAAACTCGCTGATTTCTCCGCCTCGCACCATTTCAACGATGGTTGAGTAATCAACTACTTCCTTCTTTTCACTTCTGTACATTACGCCAACGACAACCAACACTAAAATCAGCGGTATGCCGACGTAAAGCAGAATTTTCTTGAATTTACTCACTAATGGTTCCTCCAAATTTATATTTTAAAATTTAAGAAAATGTTTTTTCAATTAAAATGACGGTCTTTGTTTTGTCATCAACCGCGGCTCGTTCGTCAACGCCAAACCCTGCCAACCACAAAACGCCGTTATTATCACAAAGAACAGGCAGACTGTCCCGTTCACTTTGTTTTAACTTTTTCTCGTTAAACAGATTTTTAAAGGTTTTGGTACAACCTCTGCCACGTAATTTTATAGTGTCACCTGGATTTCGGCTTCTAAACCATAACACGCCACTTATTTTATCACAATCTATAACATTTTCAATAAACAAATTGTTAAAATTCTCTGATTCTTTCGGATTTTCTATTGAAACCTCACTTAAAGTATACCCTTTTCGAGAAAAAGGCAGTTCTTTTACTTCAAAACAAAAGGGTTCGGTTTCAACTTCGGGTTTTAAAAATCGCAGAACACCGTTATCATTTACGACATAACAACCGTTATTAACACTTTGTTTTTTTGCCGCGCCTTCGATCAACGAAATCACTGATTCAATACTCTTGTGTTCGAGAGTTGTGTTAATTTGCAGCAACGCCAATTTTGCAATACAACGGTACTGTAAAGCGAAGGGTTCTGCTTTTAAAGCTTCAATCGAAAGGCCTTCTTTTGTAAGGCATTTTTGAAAAGTTTCAGACGCGATAGACTGCAATAGTTCTTCGTCGCGTCTTAAATGTTCGCTCAAAACAGCGGCATTTTTAACAGCCGCAGAGTTGACCTCTTTTAAGGTTGGCACTGCTCTGTGCCTAATCTTATTGCGTGCATATATATCGCTCAGATTAGACGAATCGGTGCGGTACTGAACCTTTTTGGAGGCACAATACTCCTCAACCTGCTGACGTGAAACAAAAATCAAGGGTCTTACAATTCTATCCCTTACAGGCGGAATTCCGCAAACTCCCTTTAAACCCGTTCCTCTTGCCATATTATAAAGCATTGTTTCAAGGCTATCGTCGGCGGTATGCGCCGTTGCTATAACCCCGTCCGAAACGCGCTCTAAAAAGCGGTATCTTACATTGCGTGCAGTAAGTTCAACACTATCGCCTGAATTTTTGGAAAGTTCTGCAATCTCTGCTCGCTCGCAGAAAAGCGGAACCGACAGTTTTTCACATAGTTCCCTTACGAATTCCTCATCACCGTCCGACTCACTGCCTCTTAAACAGTGATTCAAATGTGCCGCACTGACAGTAAGTGAGAATTCATCTTTAATTTCAAGTAATGCTAACAGCAAAGCGACCGAATCGGCACCTCCCGACAGTGCAACGGTAACCGATTTTTCGTTTTCAAACATATTATACCGCTTTACTGCCGCTTTAACCGATTCGATCATCTAATTCTCCTTATCCGATAACATCAACGGTTGAAAAACGAGTATATTGGCCATCCCAATAAAGAGGAATCGTATCCAATCCGCCGTGACGGTTTTTAGCAACGATACACTCGGCCTTATGTTCATCTATCTGAACATTGGGGTCTTGATTCTCATCCTTGTAATAAAGGTCACGATACATAAACAGAACGATATCTGCATCCTGCTCGATAGAACCTGATTCTCTAAGATCAGAAAGTGCAGGCTTGTGAGATTTACCCTTAGCCTCGGTACCACGGCCCAACTGAGCACAAACCATTACGGGAATGCCCAGTTCTTTTGCCATTATTTTGAGATTTCTTGTAATATCCGAAACTTCCTGAACTCTGTTTTCGGTTCTTTTGGCTGACTGCATAAGACCCAAGTAGTCGACAATAACCATATCGACATCCTTTAAACGACGCAACTTTGCCTTCATTTCGGGCACTGTAATGCCCGAAGTCTCATCAATATAGATCTGCGTTTCTTTGAGACGCTTGCTTGCCTCATTAAGATTTACCCAGTCGTCAGTAGTAAGCTCACCGGTACGCATCTTGCTGCTTTCGATCATTGCCTCACTTGACAACAAACGCTGTGCTAACTGGTCACGGCTCATTTCAAGCGAGAAGAAGCAAACCTTTTTGCCCGACTGTAACGCAACGTTTCTTGCGACGTTAAGTGCAAACGCGGTTTTACCCATACCGGGACGTGCACCAACGATAATAAGGTCAGATTTATTAAGACCTGTGATGACCCTGTCAAGAGCTGAAAAGCCCGTGGGAATTCCCACATATTCTTTTCTCGTTTCGGGGTTGCTTATCTTTGAAAGGCGGATAAACGTTTCCTGGTCGATAACATCCTTTATTGATTTAAGACCTGTAACATCCCTGCCCTGACGGATATCGTAAATCTTCTGTTCCGCCGATTCCAACAAAGTGTTAGAGTCTGCCTGTCCACTTGAAGCCATATCAATGATATCGCGCGAAATGGAGATAAGAGAACGGTTAGTAAACCTATCCTTGACTATATCCGCATAAGTAACAATATTGGCAGACGACGGAACGACCTCAACCAGCGACGACAAATATGCCTTTGCCGAGTTGCCTTCAAACAACTCATCGTCCTTGATTTTTTCAAGCACTGCAATAAAGTCGATGGTCTGATTAAGAGCACTCATCGACGACAACACTTCGAAAATACGTCGGTTCTGCGGAATGTAAAAATGCTCGGTTTTAAGCTGACGGCTCAAAACCTCGTTAATGCTCGGGGGATCAATAAGTATGGCACCGAGCACCGACTGCTCGGCTTCGTTTGAAAAAGGCAAGCCTGCTCCCTCAAACGCAGTATTTTTACTGTTAGATGCCATTTTCACACCTCATTATTCTGTAACTTTCACATTGATTTCAGCAACTATGCCGTTGTAGAACTTAACCTCTGCTTTATACTCACCGTATGCCTTGATATCGGCAACGGAAATCTTCTTTTTATCTACTGCAAGACCGAATTTGGTGTTTATTTCAGATGCAATTTCCTTAGATGTTACAGCACCGAACAACTTGCCGTTAGCACCTGCCTTTGCCTTAATGACGATTTCCTTGCCATCGATTTTATTTTTAGCATCGGTTGCGGCCTTTTTCTCTTCGGCGAGATGGTGAGCCTTAGAAGCCTCGCGGTTTTTAAGCTCGTTCATAGCAGTAGCATTAGCTTCAACTGCCAGATTTTTAGGGAACAGGAAGTTTCTGGCATAACCGTCAGAAGCGTTTACCATTTCACCTTTTTTACCCAAGCCTTTTACATCGGCATTAAGTATAACCTTCATTTATATCAACCTTTCTTACGAATTTCCTTTTTATACTCGTCAATAGCAGCCTTTAACTTTTCGGTTGCCGCGGCAAAGCTATCGACCTGCAACTGACAAGCGGCCATTGTTCTATGTCCGCCGCCACCTAACTTTTCCATAATTACCTGCACATTCATTCCGCCGAAAGAACGAGCAGAAATGTTAATTTCGCTTCCATACTTGCAAAGTACGAACGAACCCAACACACCGCTTATTCCAAGTAGTTCGTCAGCCGCCTGCGAGGACGCAACGCGGGTACTTGCATTGACGGTAGAATTTACGGCAATAGCACAATCTTCATCATAAAGAACTGCTGAACCCACAATCTCTGCACGAAGCTTATAGGCTTCCATCGAGCCCGAGAATAACTTTTTAACGGTAACCGGGTCAGCACCGCGGTTTCTTAAAAATGCAGAAGCCTCAAATGTTCTGACTCCGGTATTCAACACAAAGTTACGGCTGTCAAGCATAATGCCCGAAAGCAAAGCCTCAGCCTCTATTTGACCAACCGCCTTGGGACACATATACTGCAACAATTCAGCAACCATTTCACAGGTTGAAGAAACAGCGGTTTCGTGATAAAACAACACTGCATCATTGATATAGTCCACCGCCTTGCGATGATGGTCAATTACAACAACATTATTACACTTATTGTATAGTTCAGGACAATCAAGGAAGGACGGACGGTGCACGTCGGCAATTATAAGTAACGTATCGCTGTCTATAAACGGCATTACCTCTTCACCGCTGACAATATAACAGGGTGCGTCCAGCGCTTCGGCACGCTTATAAAGAGGTTCTGCCATAGTCTTTGATTTATCAAGTACGATATATGCCTGCTTGCCGAGTTGTTGAACGGCACTCGACAAAGCAATACAAGCTCCCAGTGCATCAAGGTCAGCAAACCTGTGACCCATAAGAATTACATTTGAACTGGAATTGATAAGGCCCTTCAAGGTGTTGGCAATAAGTCTTGCTCTCACCTTATTGTGCTTTTCAATGGCACCCGAAACACCGCCGTAGAATTTATATTCGTTATTGGGCATTTTGACAACCGCCTGGTCGCCACCTCGTCCCAAAGCCATCTCCAATGCTTGATTTGCCATTTCACTACACTCTTCAAAACCACCGCCACCGATGCCTACACCGATAGAAAGAGATGCTGCACTTTCGCCAAACTTCAATGCCCTTACTTCGTCAAGGACCTTGAAACCTTCATCTGATAACGCTCTGTAATTACGTTCCTCCATAACCATGATGTAACGGTCGCCCGAAAGTTTACGGCAAATGGTAGAAACGCCTCTGAACCATGCTTCAATTCGCTTTTGAATCTCACTTTTAAATGATGCTATCTCACTGTCTTTGGCGTTTTTCATAATTTCGTCGAGGTTATCAATGGCAACAATAGCCACAACAGGTCTTGTCTGCTCATACTCAACGGCAATTTTGCGAAGGTCGGTAATATCAAAAAGATAGTAGATTTTAAGCAATCTTCCGCTATCCTCAACCGCAGACGCAGTAACCGAGAATATACTGTCGCCCAAAGCAATTTCCAAACTGCCACGTGTTGCCACATTATTCATAAAACCTTCGCCAAAAATTTCGTCAACGTTTTTGCCGACAGTTTTTGATGCATACGAAACATCTTCTTCAAACGAAGGGTTGTACCAAACAACCTCACCTATTTCGGTTGTTATCATAACGGGTATTTTAAGCTCATTCAACGCTCGTGACTGAGCAGTCGAAATGCCCTTTGATACTCGCGAAATGATTTTTCCTATATTAGTGTGCAACCCTAAAAGCGTGATTATCGCAACGACAAGGCCTACTGCGGTAAGTCCCAAAGAAATATACAACGCATATTTCGGAAGAAAGTATATCACAGCAACGTTTATTGCCAGTAACAGCAACAACGCAACAAAGACCTTTCCCACTCCCCATATCTTTTTCATAAACAAACCTCCTGAAAGGCTAAATTATATCTCCATTATTATAGGCAATACCATCGGGCTACGTCCCGTCTGCTCATAAAGATATCTTGATAAGCCGTCACGCATTCTGGATTTTACGGTGTTCCAGTCCCTTACATGTGAAATATAACACTTTTCCAAAATATCACAAACGACTTCGCGTGATTCATCCATAAGTTGCTCGGATTCCTTGACATACACGAATCCTCTTGAAATAATATCAGGTCCTGCAATAACCTCTCTGGTCACAGAATCGACCGATACAGCAACTACAATAATTCCGTCTTCGGCCAAATGTTTACGGTCGCGAAGAACTACGTTGCCAACATCACCGACACCAAAACCGTCAACCAAAACACTGCCTGCCTGAACGGTGTCAACCACCTTCATATATTTCTCGCAAAGCTCAATAACATTACCGTTAGCACCGATAATGATGTTATCCTCTAAAACACCCACAGCCTTTGCAAGATACGCATGCTTTACAAGATGCTTCTGCTCGCCGTGGACGGGAATGAAATACTCCGGCTTTACGATATCGAGCATGATTTTAAGTTCATCCTGGCAAGCGTGGCCAGACACGTGAACATCATACATCTTCTCATAAACCACCTCGGCACCGAGCTTCATAAGCTCGTTTATTACCTTTGTAACGGTCTTTTCATTACCCGGAATAGGTGTTGCCGAAATGATTATCATATCGTCAGGACCTATAAGCACTTTTCTGTGATCATTGAACGCCATTCGATGCAAAGCCGACATCGGTTCACCCTGACTTCCCGTTGTGATTATTACCAACTGCTCAGGGGTGTAGCGCTTGATCATATCAATATCAATAAGCACGTTATCGGGAACATTGAGGTAGCCGAGTTCGCTCGCAACCTGCACAACGTTCTGCATACTTCTGCCCGACACTGCTACCTTGCGATCGCAACGGACAGCCTCATCGATGATCTGCTGGACACGATGAATATTTGACGAGAATGTGGCAACGATGATTCTTCTCTTGCCCGCCTTCTTGAAAAGGTTGGAGAACGATTCACCGACAATTCTTTCAGAAGCCGTAAATCCCGGTCGCTCAGCATTGGTTGAATCCGAAAGCAAAGCCAAAACACCCTGCTTACCGAGTTCGGCAAACCGACCCAGATCAATAACATGACCGTCAATAGGTGTGGTATCGATCTTGAAGTCGCCCGTCTGGACAACAAGCCCTGCCGGTGTGGTCACCGCAACGGCTACCGCGTCAGGAATTGAATGGTTTACATGGATAAACTCTATCGAAAAAGCACCCAAATCGATAACATCACCGGGTTTTATAACGTTGAGTTTTGCGCAGTCAAGCAATTTATGCTCACGCAACTTACCTTCAATAAGACCTATTGTGAGCGCAGTTCCGTATATCGGCAAATTGCACTCTTTCAACAGGTACGGAATTGCACCAATATGGTCCTCGTGACCATGAGTCACAACAAGACCTCTTATCTTATCTGCGTTTTTTACTATGTGCGAAAAATCAGGAATAACAATATCAATACCCGGCATATCTTCATCAGGGAAGGACATACCACAATCGACCAAGAACATATCGTTTTCATACTCATAAAGAGTAATGTTCTTACCGATTTCGCCAAGACCGCCAAGCGGAGTTATTCTTAAAGGTTTATGTGAAATCTTAGGGGTTTGCGACTTTTTCTTATTGTTTCTTTTGTAATTAGCACGTGTTTTTGTTGCAGTTTCCTGCGACTTTTCGACGGAAGTTACATCAAAATTATTATCTTGACTTGCTTTGATTTTACCGTTCAGTGTATTCTTTTTGTTTTGCTTATAATAGCGCTGATTCTGCCTTTGCTTTGATTTTGTCTTGTTCTTACTTTTCAAATTATTTATTGCTGATACTATTTCGGCATTATTATTTGCTTTTGCCATTAAATAACTCCTTTTTAAAATTAAGTAGTATATGTATATCTTCCGAAAATTCAAATTAACACTTTATTAACTATGATTGTCTTTTATATAGAGATTCTAAAAATACATACATTTATACAGATTATATTTTACCTCAAAAGGCAAAATATGTCAAGCAACAACAGACATCATTACCATCATTATTATTGATTTATTGCACCGTTTTTAAACACCATAAAAGAAAAAGCACTCCGCATAAAGCGGAGTGCTTCGAAACTTCAAAATCTTAAAATTAGATTTCTGCGAAGTACTTAATGGTACGAACCATCTGGCTGGTGTATGAGTTCTCGTTATCATACCAAGAAACAACCTGTACCTGATAGGTGTCGTCATCAATCTTAGCAACCATAGTCTGAGTTGCATCGAAGAGAGAACCGTAAGTCATACCGATAATATCAGAAGAAACGATGTCCTCAGTGTTGTAGCCGAAGGAAGCAGAAGAAGCAGCCTTCATAGCAGCATTGATGCCTTCAACAGTAACATCCTTGCCCTTAACAACAGCAACAAGAATAGTGGTAGAACCGGTGCAGGTAGGAACTCTCTGAGCAGAACCGATGAGCTTGCCGTTGAGTTCGGGGATAACAAGGCCGATAGCCTTTGCAGCGCCGGTAGAGTTAGGAACGATGTTCTGTGCGCCTGCACGTGCACGGCGGAGGTCACCCTTTCTGTGAGGACCGTCAAGAATCATCTGGTCGCCGGTGTATGCATGAACAGTTGTCATGATACCGCTCTGAATGGGAGCATAATCGTTAAGAGCCTTAGCCATAGGAGCGAGGCAGTTGGTGGTGCAGGAAGCAGCAGAAATAATCTTGTCATCAGCGGTAAGAACGTTTTCGTTTACGCTGAAAACAACAGTGGGAAGATCCTTACCTGCGGGAGCAGAAATAACAACCTTCTTAGCACCTGCATCGATGTGAGCCTGGCTCTTATCCTTAGAGCAATAGAAACCTGTGCACTCGAGAACTACGTCAACGCCGATTTCGCCCCAGGGAAGATCCTTAGCATCTTTCTCTGCATAGATTTTGAGAGTCTTGCCGTCTACGGTGATGGTACCGGCTTCGTCGTCAGCCTCAACAGTGTGAAGGTTCTGACCTACTGCGCCACAGTAACCACCCTGTGCGGTGTCGTACTTGAGAAGATGAGCAAGCATAGAGGGCTTGGTGAGGTCGTTGATAGCAACAACTTCATAACCTTCTGCGCCGAACATCTGACGGAATGCGAGACGACCGATACGGCCGAATCCGTTAATAGCAACTTTAACCATTGGAATTACCTCCTAAAATAAATTACAATAGTATTTTAACCGCAATTAGCAAAATTTGCAAGTACTTTGTAGAATTTTTAACGACATTTTTATCAACGAAAATCTCGAATTTTAGTGCATTTTGCATATATTTGCAGTTTTATGCGCAACACAGCTCAAATTGTTACGCCTTACATTACATAGCGTCAATAATCAATTCTGCCGCTTTCAACCCGTCCACTGCCGCTGAGGTTATACCTCCTGCATAGCCTGCTCCCTCACCGCAAGGGTAAATTCCTCTAATGTTGCTTTCACCCGATGCCGAGCGCAATATCCTCACAGGTGAAGAGCTTCGTGTTTCGGGGGCGGTAAGTACGGCTTTGCTATCGGCAAAGCCTTTGAGTTTACGGTCAAGCAAAACTATACCCTCTCTGAGAGAATCGGTTATGAATTTCGGCAAAACATTATCTATATTGCCGAACGTTACAGTAGGTTTTGCTGACGGCACAACCTCGGCAGTGCTACCGTCTTTTATATTTAAAAAGTCACCCACAGTCATCGAAACAGGTCGGCCGTTTCCCTGGAGAAAGGCTTTCTGTTCAATTTCACGTTGAAAATACATTCCATCAAGAACGTCGGATTTATAATAATCCTCAACACCTACTCCTACCAGCAGTGCCGAGTTGGAATTCACTCCGTCACGTGCAGAATAACTCATTCCGTTAACGGCAATACCGCCCTGCTCACTCGAAGCGTTGACCACAACACCGCCCGGGCACATACAAAAAGTAAAAACTCCTCGTCCGTCTTTTAAATGGCAGGCTAATTTATAGTCAGCGGCACCCAAGGCAGAATGACCTGCAAACTTCCCGTACTGTGAACGGTCAATTTCACTTCGCAGGTGTTCGATTCTTGCACCCACGGCAAAGGGTTTCGGTTGCATTTCAATGCCGCGCCTTTTGACCTCTTTAAAAGTGTCTCTTGCCGAATGTCCAACAGCCAACACGCAACAGTCGGTTTCCACAAACTTTTCACCATTAGGTTCTACTACGTTTAGACCCTTCAACCGACCGCCAAAAGTTTCGAAGCCTACAACACGGTGTTCAAAAAGCACCTCGCCGCCTAGAGAAATTATCTCTTTTCTTACCGACTTGACAACATTTATAAGCACATCGGTTCCAACGTGCGGTTTGGCATCGTAGAGCACCCTATCCCCTGCTCCGTGAGTGCTGAATACACGCAGCACCTCGCGAATTCGGGGGTCTTTGATTCCCGTGTTGAGCTTACCGTCAGAGAACGTACCTGCTCCGCCTTCGCCAAACTGAACATTTGAGTTTTCGTTTAAAATTCCACCCGCAAAGAACAAATCGACATCCCTTTTTCGACTGTCGGCGTCCTTGCCGCGTTCCAAAACAATAGGACAAAGTCCTGCCTTTGCCAAGCTCAGTGCCGCAAACATTCCCGCAGGACCAAACCCCACTACAACAGGTCTCTTTTTAGTGTTACGTGTTGCCGTTTTCCATTCGTACCTTGGTTCTTTAAAGCTCTCGGCATCGTATTTTTTCAGTTGTTTTAAAGCTGCATTCTGTGATGCCGTTTCAATTAAAAAGGCGCAGGAAAAATGCACCGAATCCTTTTTTCGTGCATCTACACCCTTTTTATAAAGTTTCACCTTGGCATCTTTTGGCAATCTTAACGACAGTATATTTTCCAAAAGAAGTCGGCAATCACCAAACTCTGCTTCAAGTGAAACACTAACATTTCTTATTATTATCATTTTTACCACTCAAAAGATAATCTACGGCACCCTCTGCCGCGACAAAGGCCGACGCCCAAGAAAAAGCCAGATTGTATCCGCCACAATCTCCGTCCACGTCAAGTACCTCACCGATAGCGAACAGTCCTTTTGCCTTTTTCGACATAAAATTGTCAAAGAATTGCGCAGTCTGAGCGCCACCTGCCGTCACCTGCGCATTTTCAAAGCCCGTAGTGCCGTTGACCTTCAATTCAAAGCACTTTACTGTTTTTGCAATATTTCTTATTAAGTCAAACTTTACAGACGCAAATTCACCGTCAAGTGCTACACCGCACATTTTGGTAATGACCTGTCCCAACCGCTTATTCAGCAGACCTGTGAACAATTCTGAATTCGCTCTTAATGGATGTGATTCGACGGTTTTCGACAAAATATCAACTATCTGTTGTTCCGAAAAATCGGGCATCAGGTCCAAAATAATTCTTGCGTTTTCTCCGTTTGCCAGGCGTGACACCTGCAAAACAGGAGGACCTGAAAGGCCGTAATCGCAGAAAAGCACTTCGCCAAACTCGGTTCTCTCACCATAGCTTGAACGAATAGTGACTTTTGCATCGACCTTAATGCCTTTTAACTGACGGACAACCGATGTGTCGGTCTTTAACTGCACAAGGCTCGGGAAAATAGGTTCAATTTTATGCCCCAGAGACTTCAATATATCATATCCGCTGCTTCCACCCAGCTTTCCGCCTGCCTTACCTCCCGTTGCAACAACAACCGAACGGAACTTTTCGGCGGAATTCTCGGTTTCGACCAAGAACACACTGCCGTCACGTTTTACCGACTCCACTTCACTGCCCGTTATTATTTCCACACCGATTTCGGTTGCGGCAAAACGCAGTGCATCAACAACCGACGCGGCTTGAAGTGAGTTGGGATAAGCCTTTTCCCCCTCTAATTTAAAGTAGATGCCCAAATCCTCAAAATAGGACTTTTGTTCATTGAAGCCGAATTTTTGAAGGCATTTCCAAGCAAAGTCACGGTCCCCAAAATAGCGCTCGGGGCTTAAACGTTTATTGGAAATATTGCATCGGCCATTACCGGTAATTGCAATCTTCTTTCCCACTCGGTCTTTTGCTTCATACAAAACAACCGATAGTTGCGGGCAAGTTTGTTTTGCTCTTATCGCAAAAAACAATCCTGCGGCACCGCCGCCAACTACTGCTATATCCTTCATTTTCTCACTCACTTTATAATAAATTCGCACAATACTAAGTTAGAATAACATACATAATATACACCCGTATTTTACCACAATAAAATACTACCGTCAACAAACATTATAACAAAAAAGATGCATCGCTTCCGCGATGCATCTTTTTTGTTTTTTAATTATTCAACAACAGTCTTGTTCCAGTTGAGGTCGCTCAACTTCTTGGTGTAAATGAGGTCTCCTGCATGCTGATAAACATGAACATAGTCTACGATGTAACTATTGTAGTTCTTCCAGCTTTCCTCATCCTCGGTAACGGCGAAACCGTTGGTACCGGGAGCCATAGCAAGACGGATAAATACCGACTGATCGTAAGCGTGCTGTTCTGCACCTTCTCTGAGTTCCTGAACGCACCATACATCACCATCACAGGTGTAGCTGATCTTGGTGCAATCAAGTAACTCGAAACCGTAGGTGTGGAAGTCCATCCAGAAACCACGGTCATCTTTACTTGTAAGACGGTTGTTGACGTGGAGAGCCGAAGGCTTCTTGCCATTAGCATCGGTCAAAATATCGATACCATAAGCAGTAGGCCATGCAAATGTGTTGCCGTAAATCCAGTCGCCTGCACCGTAGCACTCTTCAACGTCGGTTTCGTTATAGTAAACTCTTTCAGGATCTATCTTGTAGCCAACATTGTTCTTATCGTCGTTTTGAACAGCTGACATGGTATAGAGAGCAGACCAGAAACCGTCACCTCTCGGATGGAGAGTAGAAATTTCAATGTAACCCATGTAGTATTCCATAATACCCTGGGTGGTGAGAAGACCGCCATAATAGCCGTTGTCGGTTTCGAGAGCATCAATGTAAAGACATCCGTCCTTTACATAGTTGTTGCCTTCCTTCTTGTTACCACGGAATACAGGTTTGGATTCACCGGTAGCTGCGTAGCAACGCTCACCCCAACGAACATCCCAAATTTTAGTGTTGATCGCGGTGTCTTCGAAATCATCCTTCCAGGTGCAACGATAATACTCTTTACCGTCATATTTTTTAAGGCTTGCCTTATAGTCGCCGTTTGCAACAGCGTCAGCCTTTACAACAGTCTTCTTGTTCTGAACGATAGCAGCAAACTCGGTAACTGCCATTGCAGTAGCATAGGGGCTGCCGCCGTTAAGATAAATTCTCTTATCCTCTACACGAATCTCGAATGCATTCTTATCGGTAATGGTTTTTACACCGTCACGTTTGCAGTTGCCAATAATAATTTCATACTCGGTTTCTTCGGTCTTGGTGAGAGTGCCGCTACCGTCCAAAGAATTGCCCTCGTTAGAAGCAACCTGATCGTGTGTAACCTCGATCTCATAACCGGTATATCCAGAAATAAAATCCACAAGTTTATTAGTCTCACTCTGGGTGAGGTAAGAAACATTATAGATAGGACGAACGATTTTAACCTTGCTCAAATTGGTCTGACCAAGCAAAGTAATATTCTGATAAGTATGTACGGTAGTGTTTCCGTTCTCATCGGTAACAGTGTATTGATCGGTCATGTAAACTTTGTTGATGCCGCCTTCAATGGTCGATCTTACAAGATAACTGTTTATAAAATCATCAACTGCAGCAGCAGTTGCATCAAAATTCATACCATAAATAACAATAGACTTGTTAATGGTACAAATTATATACTCATGACTTCTGCCCTTACCTTTTTCTGCCAAAACAGACTTTGCCTGTGCCGTTTCGGGACGGTTAGTTTCACCGATAATGATTTCAGCAATACCATCACCGTTAGTGTCGTCACCCTTATGTTTAGGAGCAACACCATGTACACTTGTATATGTTTGAATAACCGCGTTAACCAAATCTCTGTACTCTGCACCTTCCAAAGCAGGTCTTATAACATGAGCATAAGCTGCGGCGCCATCAGACGTTACAAAAGTAACATCACCGGTAGAAAGGTTGGCCGAAGCCGGCGTTGACGAAGTTGAATTGGTGCCTTCCTTATCTTTGCCGCAAGCGCTAAAAAGCGATACGCACATACAAAGGACAAAGACCAAAGCAATCAAACGAACGGATCTTTTCATAACTATCTCCCTTTGAAAAAGATTTGCGAGAGTAATTTGTCATCAAAACAGACAAACCCACTTTTATTCTCGTAGGAATTATACAATATTTTTTTTGCTTTGTCAACGGAAAGAGGCTGTTTTAAACAAGAAATTTGTTCTTATTTTATAAAACTCGCACGGTTTTAAAAAAACGCGAGTGTTTCTCACTGTTTTTACTGGTAAAGTTGCTATTCCTATCGCGGAATAGCGCCTGCTTCGACGAACCGAGAGGTTCTCGTCATTCCTTCTTCACGAAAACAAAAAAACCACCCTGTTGGGTGAATAGAGGTCAATATTGTCGGGGATACTCTGCGCTCGCTTATCCGCCGACCGCTGCGTGCGGTGCCCGACGTATTGCGCGTGCTCGAGACTCGGGCAGTCCGCTATTCCTATCGCGGAATAGCGCCTGCTTCGACGAACCGAGAGGTTCTCGTCATTCCTTCTTCACGAAAACAAAAAACCACCCTGTTCGAGGGTGCGCAATAGTGATTTTTTAGGATACGGCATAGTCGATTCGTCGGCTATGCCGTTTTCCTATCCTGCTGATCGGGATATGTTTTGTATTCTCCGTCAATGGTATACTCGATTTTGACTTCAATGCCTTTGCCTTTCTTCCCCGGCATAGTGTCCATGATCACAATGCGCTTGATAAAGGTGCGCAGGACTTCTGCGTCCAGATGGTCAAGGTTGATGTAGCGTTTGACATGCTGCATGAAGGTTTTAAGGTTGACTGCCTGCTCTTGATCCTTCGCGAAGAAGGCGTCCAGCTCTGCAATGTGTATAACAAGCTGCTTCTGCTCAGCTTCATAGGTTTCGGAGAGCTTTGCGAATCGCTCATCGCTGATCTTCCCGCTGATGTTATCCTCATAAAGCCTCTGCATGATCTGATCCAGCTTTGCAGCTCTGGCTTTGCTCTGATCATACTCTTTCTTTTTGTCCCGTAGTTCAGTGCTGCGGGCTTTTTGTGACCTCTGCATGACCATCTCGGTAAACTCCGCTTCACGTTCGCTGGCGAAGCGTATAATGCTTTGGAGCTGCGCCAGTACGATCTGCTCGATGACCTCTGTCTTGATTTGGTGCGAAGTGCAGCCGCCGCGCTGCTTTCTGTATGTGGCGCATGTGAAATATTCCTGACTGTGATCCCATCCCTTGCATCGCACATGGTACATCTTGTTCCCACAGTCACCGCAGAAGACGAGGCCGGATAGCATGTGCATTTCACCCATGCGGGTGGGTCTGCGTTTACCTTCTCGGATGCGCTGCACGATGGCGAAGGTTTCTTCATCAATGATCGCTTCATGCGTATTCTCGAAGATCTGCCATTCCGACGGGTCGTTCTTGAGCTGCTTCTTCTGCTTGTAGGACTTACGGTGTGTTTTGAAGTTTACAGTGTGTCCGAGATATTCCTGTCGAGATAGCATCCGCGCTACCGTCGATGTGCGCCAGAAGTACGGATCGTCGTACTCTTGCTTTGCGGGTACCGTTACGCCATTGCGCTTGCCATGTGCCACAGGATTTTCAATCTGCCGCTTGGTGAGTTCCTTTGCAATCTGCGTGGGGCCGAGACCGTTGATGCAGAGCTTGAAGACGAGCCGTACTGTCTCCGCTGCTTCAGTATCCACAATCCATTGCAGCTTGTCTGCGGGATCCTTGATGTATCCGTATGGTGGATTAGTGCAGAGCGGTTTGCCAGCCTGTCCTTTTGAACGGAATACCGCGCGTACCTTCTTGCTGGTGTCCTTCGCGTACCATTCGTTGATGATGTTGAGGAATGGTGTAAAGTCACTATCCGTCTGATTGGCGCTATCCACACCGTTATTGATAGCGATGAATCGCACATCGGCATCGGGGAACGCAATTTCGGTGTAATAACCGACCTTGAGGTAGTCGCGTCCCAGTCGGGACATGTCCTTGACGATGATCGTTGCCACGTTGCCTGCGTCAACCTCCGCGATCATACGCTGGAAGTCTGGGCGGTCGAAGTTGGTACCGCACCATCCGTCGTCAACGAAGAATTGGATGTTACCGAAGCCGTTATCCTCTGCGTACTTCTGCAGGATGGTTTTCTGATTCTTGATACTGTTGCTGTCGCCTTGAAGTTCGTCGTCACGACTGAGTCTGCAGTATAATGCTGTGATTTTTCCCTGTTGGGGCTGTCTTACTAATGTCATTTGATACTCCTTTCCGACAGCCTTCTAGTGGCAGGAAGGGATTATACCAGAACTGCTGCTAAAAGGCGAGGCTTTAATTGTTAGGTTTCTGAGAACTTTCGGCGGCGTTTTTGGTAGGGATGTTCTCTATAATCAGTCGTTTTAGTTTGTCCTCCAGCGTTTCCTTCGCCGCTCGACTGAACACATTCTCAACGACATACCATTCACCGTCGATCAGTAGGCCGTTGTATCTGGGCAATACTACTTTCATTTGGCACCTTCTTTCAATTTGACAGAGCGGCCACAGTTTTTCTGCTGTGACCGCTTTGTCGTCATGTGATTACTTCATCTGCATTACACAGACTGCTTCGGGACGAATGAGCTTTGCATCGATGGTTTCATAGCCGACGTAGCCCACCTGCTGCTGGGGCATAAGGACTTCGGTGAGGGAGCGCATCGCAAAGGGCTTGCGGTCGATGATCCAGAAATAGCTGAAATCACCGAAGGCGATGGGTCTTGCGCCTGCACCTTCTGTCGCAGAAGGCATGTAGTCGGAGATGTACACCGGCTTGCCGAGCAGAGTGTTATCGCTATGGTTCCAAAGATAACCGCCATCACCGTCTGTCATGGTGCGGAGCTTGTAGGCGGTTTCATTATTCATGATCCATACACTGTTACGACGATACTCCGTATCCTGTGCGAAGAACAGATCAACCACGTCGCTGTAGTCGATACCGAGAGCGTAATGGCCGACTCTGGCCTCCTTCAGAAAACCCTTCGGCGCACTGACGCCATCGCCGTTGATGCAAGCAGCTTCTTCAGCGCGGCCGATGCTTCTGGCAAACTCTCTGGTGACCTGTGTTTCTACATCGAAGCCTGCGTCTTCGGTGAAATCCTCGGACACACGGGTAGCGCAGCCGAGGGTATGGCCGGTCAGCTGGTAATCATCGTAGGTTTCCACATCCACAAAGAAGGCGGGATTCTTGTCAGTAAGCCAAGTGACCTCCGGCTCGTTGTCATG
>JAZRMK010000019.1:0-5837 GCA_045647525.1 Acutalibacteraceae bacterium | reverse complement strand
GGCCTTTTAACGCATTAGACTACAAAAAGACATTGTTTTAGACAAATTATCCCTAACCGCAACTCCCTTTTAACCAAGGTTTTTCAAAGAATGACTGTCCTTTTTCTTGATAATACTTGCTATTATAAGCGCAATGATATTAAAGCAAACAATCGTTGCACCTACCGGAAGCTGAATTGCGTTTCCGTTTGGATTAGTTACAACAAAACTGAATGCGAAAATCAACCCTAAAATAAAACAGGTTACTGAAATCAGTGCTGACGCTACAACCACCCTTTTAAAATTTTTAAAGAGGCGCATGGCGGCAACCGCAGGAATCACAACGACCGCAGAAATCATAATCGAACCGATAAGCTTCATTCCAACAACCACCGTCACGGCAGTCAGCAAAGACAATACACCGTTATAAAAACCAACATTAACGCCCGATGCCCTGACAAACGACTCATCAAAGGTAATTGCAAAAAACTTTTTGTAAAAAAGAATATAAACAGTTAAAACCATCGCCGCCATTATTATACTTTGCAGCATATCCGATGACTGCAAGGTCAAAATTGAGGCGCCGAAAAGACCCGAACATATATCACCTGTACCTGCTTCGGCAAACTCAAAAAGAATATATCCGACCGCAACCGTTCCCGTAGATACTATGGCTGTTGCAGCATCACCTTTCAACTTACCGTTTTTGCTGAGCCACATCAACAAAAAAGCCGCGGCTATTACAACCGGAAATGTTATATAGATAGTCTTGTCTCCCGAAATTCCAAGCAAAGCACAAATGCCTAACGCCAAAAAGCCCACGTGTGACAATCCATCACCTATCATAGAATATCTTTTGAGAACAAGATTAACGCCCAGAACAGATGCACAAAGGCAGGTCAAAAAACCAACCATAAGAGCATAAATTACCGTTTCAGTAAAAATAGGGTTTAAAAGAAGACTAAAATCAAAGCTAATGCTCATAACTGCTCCTCCCCTAAAAACTTCAAACCGAATTTCGAGGTTCGATACTCCTCGCTACTGCCGAAGAAATAATCATCATGTGACAAGTGGAGTATTTTGCCTGCCTCATTAACCGCAGACTTTACATCGTGCGAGATCATAATAATGGTCATTCCCTGTTCATTCAATTTTTTGATAATCGCATACATTTCGGCAGTTGAAACAGGGTCAAGACCTGTTACCGGCTCATCCAACAACAGTATCTTTTCGGTAGCGCACAAAGCCCTTGCCAAGAGAACCTTTTGTTGTTGACCGCCGGACAGTTCTCGAAAGCATTTGTCACTCAAACTATGCTCTATTCCTAAATTGTGCATTATGTCGTGTGCCTTGCGTTTCTTTTTGTCGTTAAAACTAAACGAGAAAAACCCTTTGCCCACAAAGCCGGTATGAACTACCTCTAAAACACTTGCAGGAAAATCATTTTGAATTTTCTGCTGTTGAGGCAAATAACCTATGCCTCTGTTACGCTTTTTGTCAGCGTATTTTATACTGCCGGATACAGGATGTATTAGTCCTAAAATGCATTTTATAAGGGTGGTCTTTCCGCTTCCGTTTTCACCAACAACGCATATATAATCGCCGTTGTTTACGGTGAAATTGAGGTTTGAAAGCACCGGAACATCGCCGTATGAAAGGGTTAAATTTTCAACTTCTATACATTTCATACGACAGCCTCCTTTAACACCTTTAAATTGTTTTTCATTAAAGACACGTAACTTACTCCCTGTTTAGCCTGCTTTTTACTAATATTATGACAAGAATGCAACATTCCCACTTTTACTCCGACCGATTCGGCAATTTTAGTGGCGTATTTTGTATTGGAATTTTCCATATACAGTATAACTGCGGAACGATTTTCGATAGCAGTCATCGTTAATTCCGATATTTTTTTAGCCGACGGGTCGACAGTAGTCGAGCACCCTTCAAACGCGGCACTGTACGAAAAATTGTAATCGTGGAACATATATCTGAACGAAAAACGGTCGGCAAAAACAGCCGTTTTATGTGCCAATTTACCCAAATCTTTAAATTCGGCATCAAGGTCCTTTAAGTCTTTCATAAATTCCGCAAACCCTTTATCGCAAACATCGGAAATTTCAGGGTCGGCAATTTTCAATTTTTCATAAATAACCGATGATACATCCATCATTCTTTGCGGTGACGTCCAGATATGTTCGTCAATATCCTGATGAGAATGTTCGTGGGAATGTCCTTCGTGGTCATGCTCTATGCATAGGGTTTCGGTCATATCACAAAGTTCCAACCATAGTGTTTCTTCTCGGCCAACCTTTTGCCTTAATTTGTTAACCCACTCGGAGTCAGATTCTCCGCCGACACTTATAAATATATCGGCTTCTGACACAGTTTCAAGATCCTTTGCTGACAGATTTTCCAAATTAAAATCGTGGCTTTCCATTCCGTATGGCAGAAGTTGAACAAGCTCAACACTGTCACCCGCTATTTGACGCACAATGTCATACTGCGGGAAAATAGTGCAAACAACCTTTAATTTTTCCTGTTTATTCTGAGCGCCGCAGCCAGAAAAAAGAGTTAACCCCAAAAGGATGGAAACAATTAAACTAACTACTCTTTTCATATCTATCCCTTTGCACATTCGGCGCATTTTCCGTAGATAACCGAACGGTCACACCCCACGATAAAACCGTGTTCTCTCTTTATATGTTCCCTAACCTTATCCAATTTGACGCACTCCATATGAATAAGCCGACCGCAGTCTACACACTTTAAATGATAGTGGTCGTTGCACGAAGCCTTTACATTGGCATACTGGTAAACAAAACTTTTACTGTTACTTGCTTCGAAACGGCGGATGTCACCCGATTCCAACAGCTTTGAAACCTGACGGTAAACGGTACTTTTGCCTAATGTTTCCTCTTCGCAGACCGATTCTGCAATTTCGTCAATGGTGAAATGACGTTCACTGTTGATTTTCAGAAAATCAATTATTTTTCTTCTTTGTTCAGTGTTGTATTCCCTCTTCATTCTGCACCTCAAAATCAAGAATAATTCTCAATTTGTAAGTATACCACAAAACACAAAGATGTCAACATAAATCGAGAATAATTCTCAATTTTGCGAAAAGAAAAAGACTCAAAGGAAAACCTTTGAGTCAAGACCTTAAAACCATTTTGATTTTGCTTCGTAATACCACGGTGTCTCTTGTTCACTGAATGCGCCTGCGTATTCAAGCGCCGTGCATGCCGCTATATAGGTGTCCCAAGCCATAGGAGCAGTTCTACGCTCAATATCCGAAATCTTCTGTCGACTTTTACCTATACAATTTCCTAATGCCTCCTGTGACATACCTACCTTTTGCCTTAGTGATGGTAAATGCTCTACCAACTCTGCAACCATAACGCTACGTTCTAAGCCCAAAAGCAGTTCCGGCACGAAACACACCTCCTTACAACGAATATTAGGATCTAAAGCTATAATTAGTATAAGGTAATTTTCAAATTAAATCAAGAAAATAAGTGTTTACTAATAATTTTTTGTAGCAATTCACAAAGAAGTAAATAACTATTAAACAAATAGACGAAACCTTTAATAATTTTGCAAAAAATATACTATGATATATTGTGCTTTTGTGATAAAATATTTACACATTAGTTCTAATTGCTGTATCACAACAATTACATATTACGTGTAAGGGGTTGAAGAAATTGCGTATCGGTGCCAGACAAATTATGATAACTATGGCAGCCTGTCTGTTCGGTGCAGGCTTTATTTCAGGGCAGGAATTGTGGCAATTTTTCGGCTTTTTTGGAACTTTTGGTATAGTTTGTATGATACTTTCGGGTTTTTTGATAGGTCTGTTCACATTTCTGACTGTACACCTTGCGTCAGAGCTAAAAACCTCTCAAATGGATAAAATTGCCATTCCTTCAAACAATCCATTCTTAATACGGCTTACAGGGGCTGTCGAACTGTCTTTTATGTTCTGCATCTACGTCATAATGTTAGCAGGTGCCGGAACACTTATTGAAGATTTAAGTGGCAGCAGAATGCTGAGAGTCATTCTTTCGTCGCTCTTCTGCCTTGGAGTTATTGTTGTTTCGTTCAAAGGAATCGGCGGTGCAGTACGTGTTTTCGACCTGCTTGTTCCCGTAATGGTGTTTGTGGCAATCGTAATATCAATCGCTATAACCGCCGCAAATGGTTTTCCGTCATTGAACATACCGTTGCCAAAAGCCACGAATCCGCTGATTTCAAATCCTATACTGTCAATGTTGACCTTCGTTTCTTATAATTTTTTCTGTGCGATAGGCACATTTGCTTTTTTAGGTAAAAACGGAATTTCCGGAAAACGAACAATTTTAGGTTCTTTCTTAGGCGCTATGCTTTTGACACTTGTTTCTTTACTTATAATTGTTGCAATTTTAGCAGTTCCGGGTTCTGAAAATGCCGAGTTGCCATTATTATATCTTGCCGGCAGCATTTCCACATTTTTAAAATACATCGTAGCAATAACACTGTTGATAGCTATGTTCGGCGCATCGGTTTCGGTGTTTGTGCCTATCCCTGAATACCTTGCCAACGTAAGACCGTTAAAGAAAAAAGCAAAGCTTATATCGGCTATAAGTTCAATCGCTGCACTGCTTTTGAGTTTTTTAGGATTCAGTGATTTGATAAGCATAGTTTATCCAATATACGGATACATCGCATTCGTTGCCCTTATCGGTATAATAATAAACTTTATAAATGCATTTTGGAATAATACAAAACAAAAGCACTAACGAAAATTCGTTAGTGCTTTTTTATTTATGCTACCGGAATATCAATTTCACTTTTTTTGCGTTTAGGGGTTTCAAGTCTCTTTTTATCGTACTCGTAAACGGGCTTTCCGCCGTCAACGCATTCCTCGGTAATTATGATCTTAGAAATGCTTTTATCGGATGGTGCTGTGAACATGATGTCACCCAACACGCCTTCAAGAGTAGAACGCAAGCCACGTGCTCCAGTTTTACGTGTTGCCGTAAGCGATGCGATCTTTTTCAAAGCCTTCTCTTCGAATTCCAATTCGATATTATCCATCTTGAAAAGCTCGGTATATTGCTTAATTACCGAGTTCTTAGGCTCTACCATAATTCTGTAAAGCATATCCTCGGTCATAGTTTCAAGAGATGCAATAACGGGCAAACGTCCGACAAGTTCAGGGATAAGTCCAAACTTTACAAGGTCGTGATGGATGACCTTGCGTGTCATATCGTCACCCTGCAATTCCTGTTTAGACTTCACCTCTGCTCCAAAGCCCAAACCGCCGTCGCCGACACGTTTTGCAATGATTTTTTCAATTCCGTCGAATGCACCTGCGCAGATAAAGAGGATATTAGAAGTATCAATCTGAATAAACTCCTGCTGAGGATGCTTTCTGCCACCCTGCGGAGGAACGTTAGAAACGGTACCTTCGAGAATTTTAAGCAAAGCTTGCTGAACGCCCTCACCGCTTACATCACGTGTTATGGATGCGTTTTCAGACTTTCTTGCAATCTTGTCAATTTCATCGACGTAAATAATGCCGCGTTCTGCCTTTTCAATATCAAAATCTGCCGCTTGGATAAGGCGAAGAAGAATGTTCTCGACATCCTCACCAACGTAACCCGCCTCGGTTAAAGTGGTCGCGTCGGCAATAGCTATCGGCACATCAAGGAAACGTGCCAAAGTCTGTGCCAGAAGGGTTTTACCGACACCCGTAGGTCCCAGCATCAACACATTGCTTTTAGACAATTCAACATCTGAATTTCCACCATAGAAAATACGTTTATAATGATTGTAGACCGCAACGCTCAGCACTCTTTTTGCATCATCTTGAC
>JAZRMK010000018.1:0-2265 GCA_045647525.1 Acutalibacteraceae bacterium | reverse complement strand
CAAATTGCCTTACTCATTTTGCTTGTGCGGTCAACAAGCAAGAAATCACTGCCTTTAACATCCTTTTTAACGGCAAATATCTTCTTTGCCGCTGTATTCATACTGAGCACCATGCCGTGTTCATCAAGGAGCACAAGACCTTCGTTCATTGAAGAAACGATCTGCTCAAACTCATCGGATTTACGGCGCAGGGTTTCCATCTGAGATTTAATTTGCTTGTGCTGCCTGTGAACCTTGGTAAGTATGGGAGTCAGTTCTTCATACGTGCTGTTGTCGGAAGGGTGCTCCAAGTCGAGCTGCATCAACGGCTCGGTTACTTTCTTTGCCATAGTGTGCGAAAGAATGCCGGCAACGACTGCAGCGACCAAGATGATGGCAATAATGGCAGGAAGCATACCAAGAATTAATGCACCAACCGTAAGCTGACTTACCGAAATACGAAGTACGTCACCATTTTCAAGACGAACAGCCTCATAAAAAGTCCTTTCAGTCAGTGTTGAGGAATTTCTTGCGCTACTGCCTTTACCGTCTTTAAATGCTTCGACGATTTCCTCGCGGTCGGCGTGGTTATCCATCTCGCTAGGTTTTGCCTGCGTATCATAAAGCACAGTACCGTCAGTATCCACAACTGTGAAGCGAAACACTGTGGAGTCAAAATTCTCAAAATACTCAACACCTACTTCGTTGACCGTATCGGCAACAAGAGACAACTCAGCCTTTAACTGTTTTACTTGAGAATCGTTAAAATAATCATATAAAAAACTTGTTGCAATACCGATGCTTGCAAGAAGTACCACCAATGCTACCGTAAATATGGAGTGAAATATCTTTTTTGTCATACATCTCCCTCCAATCTGTAACCAACGCCGATAACAGTCTTGATCTGACCGCCGGTATTACCAAGCTTATGACGAAGGGTTTTGATATGCATATCAACGGTACGGGTTTCACCGATATAATCCATACCCCAAATTTCGCTCATCAGCTTATCACGGGAGAATACCATATTCGGATTCTGCATAAAGAGCCTCAGCATCTCAAATTCTTTGTGGGTAAGTTCAACCTTTTCGCCGTCTGCAATAACCTTATGCTCAGCTTCTTTTAATGTAATTTTACCGACCGTAATATCAGAGGAAACATCTTCTTTAGCAGTACGGCGAAGCACCGCTTTTACACGGGCGACCATTTCCATAACGCCAAAAGGTTTTACGAGATAGTCGTCTGCGCCGGAGTTAAGACCGCCGATCTTATCCATCTCGGTACCTTTAGCTGTCGCCATAATTACCGGAATATCTTTATATGCTGCTTCAGAACGGAGCTTTTTAAGAACTTCGAGTCCGTCCATTTCCGGCATCATAATATCAAGGATAATCAGTTCCGGAATTTCAGTCTTTAAGGCTTCAAGCATGGAAACGCCATCGGCAAAGCCACGTGCTTCAAAACCCGTCTGCTCTAACGTATAAACCTCAATGTCACGGATGGTATTGTCGTCATCAACACACCAAATCATACTTTACTCTCCTTTGTGAATACCCGTTACAGAGAACTCAACCCACTCTGCGATATTAACAGCGTGATCGCCGATACGCTCAAAATATTTAGCAATCATCAAAAGGTCAACGGCGTATTCTCCGTCTGCTTTGTTTTCGGATATCATCTTTATTAACATTTCTTTCATTCGGCCGAAGGCATCGTCCACAATATCGTCGTGTTCGACTACGGCTTTAGCAAGAGCGACGTCCTGCTTTACATAGGCATCGATGCTGTCGGTTACCATTTTGCAGGTTGCTTCTGCCATAGGCTTGAAATCAGCAAACTCTGCTCCTGTTCTACCGTCGAGGAACGGAATGATCTCAGCAATGTCCTCTGCCTGATCGCCGATTCTTTCCATGTCGGTAATCATTTTAAGGGCGGCGGAAATCACACGAAGATCTTTTGCTACGGGTTGCTGTTGAAGCAGGAGCTTTAAGCAAATCGCTTCTATCTCGCGTTCCATTTGGTCGATTTCGTGACCTTGCTCTTTCGCTTTTCTTGCGCCTTCGATATCACCATTCAAAAGGGCTTTTGCAACAAGGGCAATCAGTTCCTCGCATTCTGCGCCCATTTCAATCATTTTCTTATTTAGTACCTTAAGCTGCTCATCAAATCTGCTTCTCATAATATCAACCAAACCTTCCTGTAATGTAATCTTCGGTACGCTTATCCTTCGGCTGTGAGAACAACTTTTCAGTTTCACCGAATTCCACCAACTCTCCGAGAAGGAAG
>JAZRMK010000017.1:0-15707 GCA_045647525.1 Acutalibacteraceae bacterium | reverse complement strand
CGATCCGACTTGATACCTTGACAAATCAGTGCTGTTTGGCATATAATAATCGCAGAGCACTTCACTTTGCCTTCTCGGTAGGGCTCTTGCACTTGTTGCAAGCGCAGCCGCCGTCGACAGAGTGGGTGCTTTATACATTGTATGACCTATCAAGTCACTCGGTAGATTATTGCCGAGTGATTTTGTTATTTCTTCGGCATACAACGTATATCCGTTTACCTCATACGATGTCAGTATCGAAGGGTTTCCCTGTTTTGTTCTTGTGGCCTTTATGGAACTTGGATTTTTATTATCCTTGATCGCAGACAAATGTCTTGCAACATCTGTTGCGGTCATAGGTAATTGTGCCCTTAATCCCTCTCGTAAGAAATCGCCGTGTTCCGAAATTATGTGTCTTATGGCGGTGTCTGAGAATTTGTGCTTGCCACCCTCATATTTGCCTCGATACGAATCATCTTTACTTTGATTTACAAGACGGTTTATTGCCTTGTTTTGTTCCGAGGTAATATTACTTAAAGTGTGCATAGTTCCCTTTGATGTTGTCAAGGCGCTTTTAACCGTTTTCTCGACATCTGAGTCAACAGGGAAGTCTCTCTCTGAATACCTAACGGCCTCATCTGCATTTGAACCGACATCATCATGTGAACCGGCAGTTACAGCTCTTTCTCCGGAAAAACTGTGTTTTTTGGTATCGTCAGAATTTTCCTTGACAGTTTCGGAAGGAGTGGATATAATATTATTGGTGGTTGTTGGATCGGACTTGACCGGTCCCTCCACCATTTTTATTGGATCGATGTCATACAAGGTTTTTTCTCCGTTTGCGGTGTTAGCGACATTAAGTGTTGCCTCCCAAACGGTTTTATTTTTTTCTTGTATAAAAACTTTCCAATAATCCCAATCATTCTTGCCATAATTATCGAGCCAACTATGCGAGTAAGTCGAAGGTGATGATGAATCATATTTTGCGGTTGCGATGAGTTCACCCACCAAAACAACCGCTTCTTGTTTGACAATGTTCTTGTCATTCTTTTTATAAAGTTCTTCAACGACCTTGCGCTTTCTTCCGCTTTGTTTTTTTATGGTATCACTCTCACGAGCGATTCTTATATCAACAGCTTCATTGTTATAGTTGTAGGCCACAAAATGTTTGCCTGCAAGTTCACTAACAACAAACTCTTTTACCATTTGCCTTCTTTCTGTTTCTGTTAATCCCGTCAACAGTTCGCTGTCTAGATAAATTCCCTTGCCGTAGTTCTTACCACTTGCACCTATAATTTCTCTCTCGGAAAACCTCACATCACCCTTACCGGTGGTGTTTTTTGTGCCTTGATATCGGTTTGCTGATAACTTTCGCTCGCATCGGCAAGAGCTTCCGCGAACAGTAAAAATTCAAGCCCTTGACTTTTTATTAAAAGGCAAGGGCTGATTTTATTCAAACATCTGTAACAACTTTTCCTTTGTTGCGTAACCAACCTGCTTAGCAGTGACATTTCCGTTATTTATAACAAGAATTGTCGGAATACTGACAATCCCAAACTGCTGAGCCAACTGAGGTTCATTGTCAACGTCAACCTTGCAGACTTTGTACCGAGGATACTCACTCGCGATTTCATCAACGATGGGAGACACCATCTGGCACGGGCCGCACCAAGTTGCGTAAAAGTCAAGCATAACGGGTCTCTCGCTTTTCAAAACCTCATCCTTAAAATTTTCGGCATTAACACTTATAACTGACATATTCTTCTCCCCTTAATCTTTCGACTTATAATAAAGCATACAATGGCAGTAACCCTCAAAATCGGGATCGGCTATCTGCTCTTTAAACTCCTTACACATACATTTAAAATCTTCGGTTTTTTGAAGTCTGCACGGGCAATACCCGTCTTTTTCTTTTAAACCTTTTTTGATTCTCTCGACAACCTCTTTATTTTCGTTTAATCTTACCGCCATTTAAACAAATCCTCCCAACAAGTTTTTATTTATTATACACCAATTTTAAGGCTTTCTCAACAATAGATTTCTAACAACTAAAACTTGCGGTCATAGAGTAATGCTGCAATAAGGACCACAAAAACCGAGCCGATGTTATGAACAATAGCGCCTGTTGTGGGGTTGAGCAATTCGAAATACGACAGAACAATTGCCAACAAGTTTATCAAAAGTGATAACGATATGCTAAACTTTATGGTTTTTAGCGTAGCATTTGACAAACGTTTTAAATACGGTATCTTTGATATATCGTCACCTATTAACGCAATATCTGATGCCGTTATGGCAATATCGCTGCCCATTGTGCCCATAGCCACACCTACGTCGGCGGTTTTTAAAGCAGGCGCATCGTTTACGCCATCACCTATCATGCAAACCTTTCGACCCTGCTGCTGCAAGTTTTCAATACTTTGAACTTTTTGTTCGGGTAACAACTCTGCTCTTATATGTTCTATTCCAACTTGCGAAGCAAAAAAGTGAGCCGCTTCTTTGTTGTCGCCTGTCAACAATACCGCATCTGTTCCGTTTTTTGTAAGTTCTTTTACCATCTGCGGTGATGCCGGTTTCAACGAGTCTGACAGAGCAATTACACCTATACACTTTCCGTCAACCGCAGCAAACACAAGTGCTTTTCCCTGATTTTTGAATGTTTCTATCTGTTTGTTTTCTCCAAATGATCCTACACCGCTTTGGATAAGGTACTTCTCGTTGCCTAAAAACAATTTTTTACCGTCAATTTCCGAGTATACGCCCTTACCTGCTTCCATACAGAAGTTATCTGTACTTTTAAGTTTAATACCGCGTTGGATAGCTTCGGCCACAATAGCTTGCCCCAACGGATGTTCACTTTTGCTCTCGGCAGAAGCAACCAACGACAAAAATTCGTCATTGGAGATTTTGGTGTCAAATAAAACTACATCGGAGACTTTTACCTTTCCAAAGGTTAATGTGCCTGTTTTATCAAAACAAACAGTATCTACTTTGCCCATTTTTTCCAATGCTTCGCCCGATTTAATAATAACACCGTGTTTGGTCGCTTGACCGATTGCGGCCATAATAGCAGTGGGGGTCGCCAAAACCAAAGCACAAGGACAAAAGACTACCAACATAGTAACAGCAACCGAGATGTCCTGTTTCAAAAGGCCTGACACTATTGCCAAAATCATAGCAACCGGCACAAGCCAACTTGCCCATTTATCCGCAATTCTTTGCATTGGAGCTTTTTTATCTTCTGCTTCTTTTACCATATTTATAAGTTTACTTAACGACGAATCACTTCCAACCTTTGTAGCAACTATATCAATAGCACCGAATCGGTTGATAGTTCCGCAAAATACGTTATCACCCACCGACTTATCGACGGGCAGGGATTCACCCGTCACAACCGACTGGTCTATACTTGTTTCGCCAGAAAGGATAACACCGTCAACGGGAACTGCTTCACCCGGCAGGATTCTTAAAATATCATCAACCGCAATTTCTTCCGCAGAAACCTCTATACATTTACCGTTTTCTACACGCCTTGCCTTTGTAGGTGTAAGACTTATAAGATTTTTAAGACCTTTTCTTGCTCTCGCGGTGGTCTTATCCTCCAATATTTCACCTATTGCCATAATAAATGCTATTTCACCCGCGGCAAAAAGGTCGCCGATTGCTATTGATGCAATCATTGCTACCGATATTAAAAGTGCAGATGATATTTTGCTTATACCTTTATTTCTGATAAGTTTTCGCACCGCACCGTAAAACAGCGGAATTCCCGATAAACAGAAGGCAATCCATGCCAAATCAAGATATATAGGAACATTGACGCCGGTAAGCGACAAGATAAGGCTTATTGCCAGTGTCACACCGCTTATCACAGTTGCCGTAACACTTTCTAATCGTTCCATCAATTCTTCTAACATAAAAAAGCTCCTTTACAATTCGAAAATAATACAGTATAATAAATTCATTACCGAACACCTTGTTCGATTATATCGTATCAAAACTTTACCGCAAAAACAATAATCAAACATTTTAATGTGTAAGATACCGAACAATTTTAAGAATTTGTTCAATTAGGAAGGTGCAAATATGGATAGACGTCAATTAAAAACCAGAAAGGCAATTTTCAAGGCATTTCGAACCCTTTTAGAAAAGAAGCGTTACGACCATATCACCGTTCAGGATGTTATTGATGAAGCTGATGTCGGACGCAGTACGTTTTATTCTCATTTT
This sequence comes from Acutalibacteraceae bacterium, assembly GCA_045647525.1. Taxonomy (GTDB): domain Bacteria; phylum Bacillota; class Clostridia; order Oscillospirales; family Acutalibacteraceae; genus UMGS172. The sequence continues at coordinate 11,498 of JAZRMK010000017.1, read as the reverse complement.
GAAAGCAAAGACCTGCTGCTTGACGCCATGTGCGAAGATCTTTTTTATCACATTTTTCAAAACGACCCCTGCCCGTTTGTCGGCAAAGACGGTGACCTTGAATGCAAACTTTCACACACCCTGTGGCATATCAGGGATAACAAGAACGACCTTTGCAAAGTTTTGCTTTCGGACAGTGGCGAACTTTTTATGACATACTTCAAAAAGCATTTGCTTAAAATGTTTGAAATGCACATTTCTGTTTTCAAAGTTGATGTTCCGCGTGAATTCATCCTAAATCACCTTGTGGGCAGTTTTGCCGAAACTGTAAAATGGTGGATGACCGAGAATATGAAGACCGAACCCGAAGCCTTAGCAAAATATTTTATGCAAATGACCGAAACGCACTAAAAATCCTTATGCAGTACAAAAAAACATCGGTGGCAAGCCACCGATGTTTTTTAATGCAAAATTTTGTTTTTCTCGAACACTTTAACCAACAAAACACCTAACAACAACCCTGCGGCTCCTTGAATTGCATTTGCAGGAATGTTGGCAAGTGACGGAATAAATCCGTACATAAAGCCCTCAAACACGTAATACCCCGCAACCATAAAAAGTTCTGCCAAAAATCCACTGATAAGCTTGGCTGGCAAACCCTTTTTAGCCTTGCCAAAAACTTTGCAACCGAAAAGTGCAATAAGTGCCATTATTCCTTTAATCAAGAAAGTTGCCGGTGTGTACACTATGTATCCTGCAAAAAGATCAGCCAATGCTGAGCCAACTCCTGCTGCCAAAAAAGCATACGGTGCCGGCAAAAGCCAACCCGACAACAATACCACGCAATCACCCAAATTCATATAACCTTTAAGTGGTGTGGGAATTTTAATAAGCATTGTGGCGACACAAGCAAGTGACGCAAACATTGCAGCAATAACTATGTTTTTAATTGTTGATTTCATAACTTCTCACCTATTGTCTTCACTAAATTTTCCATTTGTTTTCTCTTTTTAACACGCGGTGAATCTTTAGCATAACCTACGGTTATAACAAGCCTCACCTCACCCGAAAGGTCGCAAATTTTCTTTATTTTATCACTGTCGAGCCAACCTAAAATACAGGTTCCAAGACCTTGTGCAGTTGCCTCGGCAGTAATATAAGCCGCAACAATACCAATGTCCATAGATCTATAATCATTCTTTTTTATTTTTGCACCGAAAGCAGCAGTTTTAACATAACTTTCTTCTGAAATCACAATTAGCACCGGCGCATCAACAGCAAATTTATTAAGACCCATTCCCTGCGTTGCTTCGGCAACCTTTTTTGCGGTTTCGCCCTTACAAACTGTCAAGAAATACGGTTGCCCGTTACAAGCCGAAGGTGAAAGCCTTGCCGACTCCAATATTGCATTAAGTTTTTCATCTTCCACCATCTTTTCCACATCATAACTGCGGCATGAATAACGATTATTCGCAATTTCTCCAAAATTCAAAATATCACTACCTTTACAAACCTATATTATACATATAATTTCTTTAATTGCAACAAAATCCCAATTAAAACTCTTTAATTTTTTTCGATTATAATATATAATAAAAAACAGCGGTTTTGCACTGTTAAAATAATCATTTTTTAGACAAGACCGCCAACGGAAAACATTCTTCCTAAAAAGGCATTGAGAACATAATTAAAAGTTCTGTTTAATACAGCGAACAATCCAAGAAGGAGCAGCTTGATGAAATATAAAAAAATAATAAAAATTGCGGTGTTGGCAATTTTTCTTGCAATTTTTCTGTTCAGTGGATATAAAGTCGTATCAACACTTGTGTCCTACAAGCAGTCAGAAAACGTTTACAGTGAAATTGCAAAAAACGCAGTTACCGTCAAGGACATTTCTGACGAGCAGGCTAAAACCGAAGCCCCTATTTCAATAAATTTCGATCTTTTGAAATCACAAAACAAAGACATAGTAGGTTGGCTTTATCTTCCCGGCACTGAAATCAACTATCCCGTTTTAAAAGGCAACGATAATCAAGAATATATAAACAAAATGTTCAACGGCCAGAAAAACCGCGCCGGCAGTCTTTTTGCAGATTATCGTTTGGGCAACATTGAGAATTCCTATAACTACGTAATATACGGTCACAGCATGAAAAACGACTCAATGTTCGGCACTTTGAAGGATTTTTTAAATCAGGAATATTTTAATGAGCATCAGGTTTTCTACTACCTCACGCCCGAAAAGTCCTATATAATAAAGGTACATTCCGGTTTCATAACCCCTGCCGATTCTAACGCTTATAAACTTAATCACAACGATGAATCACTGGCAAAGTATATGGCCGAAGCAAAAAAGAAATCATCTTTTAAGTCGAGCGTTGAATACAAAGACGGCGATAGGATTATGACCCTTTCAACCTGTGCATACAACTACGAAGACGCCCGTTATGTCGTAATCGGAATAATTGAAGAACTGAAATAAAATAAAGCACTTTGGACTTTTCCAAAGTGCTTTTAATTTTACTGTGCTGAATAAATCTTTGTAAATGCCTGGGCAATATTGAGCGCGTGGTCACCGATACGTTCAAAGTCTGTGAGCAGTTCTGAATAAAGCACGCAAGCCTCTTCGGTGCATTTACCCTCACGCATACGTTCAAGGTGCTTTTCACGATACTGCTTTGTCATATCATCAATTTTTTGCTCCATAGCAGCAATTTCGGACAGCCATTTTGCAGTATCACTTTCGCGGTTAAGAATTTTGTCGATAGCTTTCTTTGTGATACGCTGCATCTCACGAAGTTCTGCACGGGCACCCTCGGAGAAGGTGATGTTCTTTTCCTTAATAACATTAATGTAGCCACCGATGTTTAGCGCATGGTCACCGATACGTTCGGCATTTCCGGTGATAAGGAAATACTGCTCGATAACAGCAACATTTTGACCGCTGTTATTGTTAACAAGAATTTTAGAAATATATTGTGAAATCTCCTTATTGAGCCCATCAATGATTTTCTCGGTTTTTGTGAGTTCATTAAGCTTTGCCTGATCACCGTCAAGAATGATCTGAAAGCTCTTTTCGGTGTTCTTGCCTGCAAGGGTCACCATACGGACAATTTCCTGACGGAGAAGGTCAGTGTGGATAGCCGAAGAACCGAGTTTTGTGCCAACACGTCTGAACTCTTCATTAAGCGACTGCAATGTATCAACTCGCTTAACTTCGCGGTCAGGCAAAATCTTGGTGGCCGCCTTAGCCAACAATGTGCCGAAAGGCAAGAGCAAAACGGTAGTAGTAACATTAAATATCGTATGCATATTTGCAATTTGCTGCGAAACATTGCCGGGGCTCAAAAGCGCGATCCAATCGGTAAGCGGCAATCCGATACAAAGGAGTGTGAATACGGTAGTACCTATAAGATTGAACATCAAATGGATAACAGTAGTCCTCTTAGCACTGCGGTTAGTTCCGATAGCAGCCAAAACGGCGGTGATACAGGTACCGATATTCTGACCGAAAAGCACGTAAACTGCACTGCCGAATCCTATTGCGCCGCTTGCGGCCAACGCCTGCAAGATACCGACCGAAGCCGAAGACGATTGAATAATTGCAGTGAATGCCGCACCGACCAGAATGCCTAAAAGCGGGTTGGAGAATTTGGTCATAAGACCGGTGAATTCCGGCATTTCACGCAGAGGGCTCATTGCACTGCTCATTGTATCCATACCGATAAAAAGAATACCGAAGCCCGCCAGGATTTTAGCATAGTGGTGAAGCTTGGGAGACTTAAAAAAGACAATGGCCGCAACACCGAGGAACGCGAGCACGGGAGCCATAGCGCCAACATCCAGAGCTATTAACTGTCCCGTAATGGTGGTACCGATATTGGCACCCATAATAATCCAAACCGCCTGACTTAAAGTCATCATTCCCGAGTTAACGAATCCGACGACCATAACCGTCGTTGCTGATGACGATTGAATAACAGCGGTAATGCCCGCACCGACTAAAACACCTAAGAATCGGTTGGCAGTAAGCCTTTCCAAAATCTTCTTCATACGGTTGCCTGCGGCATCTTCAAGTCCGTTACTCATCATCTGCATGCCGTACAAAAACAATGCAAGACCGCCAAGCAAACCCAAAACAATTTCTAACATATTTTACCTCCCGTTTTTGAGAAACTACATCATTCTCAAATTCCAATTTTCTTTAATTTCCGTACATCGAGCATTATACCAACAAATATATAAGAAGTCAATAATTCGGGGTGTAAAATGGATGTAAAATCTAAATACACACTTGATATTTTGCCCATAAATACAGTAAAAATGAGTGCATTACGCAAGCTTACATAAACAGCAAACTACACGTTGTGCACCCATCATTTATTGTATTTTAATTTTGTCCATTCTGTTTGATACCAAAACAGCGCAAAGACCTATCAAAGTCCCTGCAATAACACCGCTTATAGCAAGCACGGGGAAATAGTAGCCTATTTCTTTGGTCTGCAAAATAATAACCGCAACTATGATCTGCCCTAAATTGTGGCATACTCCCCCAAGTACAGACACGCCGACCTTCGAAAACCATTCCAGCCGTTTTAAAACAGCCATAACTGTAAGGCTGAACACCGCACCTACAAAACTGTATATAAACGTCATTACAGAACCAAAAAGCAGAGTGACCGCCAAAAGCCTTACGGCCGAAACATAAGCCGCCTCTTTTACCGAAAACTTATAAAGCATCAATATTATTATAAGGTTGGGCAGTCCTAACTTTATTCCGGGTACGGCAGACACTATCGGAGGCAAAAGCGTTTCCAAAAACGACAGTACGATAGCCAACGCTGCCATCACACCCAAAAAAGGCGTTTTTTTACTTATCTTCATTTTATCTCCTGAATCATTCAATAATAATTACGACCTTGTGCGGAAGACAAACGATGGCCTCACCCTCGTTGGAAATCGGTTTGTGGTTTTTGCAAATCTTATCAGGGCAGTTGGCATCGGTAACGGTTGCTGTGCCGTCTTTTATACGGAGCACATTTCGTTGACCTTTGTCATCCCCGGTAGTTATCACGGTCTCCACATCGTCAGACAGCTTGTACTGTTGGGTGGTTTTGCCGTCAACCTGAACCGAAACGGTCTTTCCCTTCTCCAAGGTGACTTTAAAAACCGCAAAGGCTGTTCCTGCCAGAATTAAAACTGCAAGTATTAAAATTAAATCATTTCTAAGTTTTTTCTTCATTTTTTCCTCTAAAAACTAATTTTTAAAATTATAACATAATTTTATTCCCTTTACAACCAACAATCAAAGCATCTTTTTCGACAAACTACGCCAAATTTCTTAAAATACTATTGCAATATAGAAGCCACGGTACTATAATGTAACAGTTGTTTTGAAAGATTTGGAGGTTTTTTGATGAGGACATTTCAACCCAATATTTTTGTATCCTTGAAAGGCTACTCAAAGGACAAGTTTTTAAAAGACATCATCGCCGGTATAATCGTAGCGATTATAGCATTACCTTTGTCAATAGCATTGGCTATTGCATCGGGCGTAGGTCCCGAAATCGGACTTTATACCGCTATTGTCGCAGGTTTTCTTATATCTCTTCTCGGCGGAAGTCCCGTTCAGATAGCAGGTCCAACCGCTGCATTTGCCTCGATAGTGGCAGGAATTGTTGCAACAAAAGGTATGAACGGTCTTATTATTGCAACAATAATGGCAGGTATTGTGCTTGTTGTTATGGGTATATTAAGACTGGGAAATCTCATTAAATATATTCCTCATTCCATAACTGTCGGTTTTACGGCAGGTATTGCTGTGACTATTGCCATCGGTCAGGTAAAGGATTTTTTTGGTCTTACGTTTAAGACAGCACCTATCGAAACTGTAGAAAAACTCGAAGCAATTTTTGCTTCGCTTAAAACCTTTAATTTATGGGGCGTTTTGGTTGGCGTATTTGCACTTGCAATCCTTATTTTTCTACCCAAAGTATTTCCGCGTATTCCTGCATCTTTGGTGGCTGTAATTTTCTGCGCTGCTTTGGTAAAGCTGGCAAACCTACCGGTAAACACCATCGGCGTACTTTACCCCAACATCACTTCGGCTGCGCCTAAATTCAGCATCCCCGAACTTTCAGCAGACACTGTCGTTTCAGTTATTCCCGATGCAGTCACCATCGCCGTTCTCGCAGCGGTCGAATCACTGCTTTCCTGCGTTGTTGCCGACGGAATGGTTGGAAGTAAACACAACTCGAACACCGAACTCATAGCACAAGGTGTCGGCAACGTCGGTTCAGCACTTTTCGGCGGTATTCCCGCAACCGGTGCTATCGCCCGTACTGCCGCCAACATTAAAAACGGTGGACGTACTCCCGTAGCAGGTATGACACACGCGGTAGTCCTTTTCGTAGTTCTTATCCTCGTTATGCCCTATGCAAAGCTTATTCCTATGCCTGCTATTGCCGCAATTTTGTTTGTTGTCGCTTTCAATATGAGCGAATACAAGAAATTTATTGATATTTTTAAAACTCGCTCAAAGGTCAATATTTTAGTGCTTGTTCTTACCTTTGTGTTAACAGTCATCTTCGATTTAGTTGTTGCGATAGCAGCAGGACTTGTTATTCATTACGCAATAGTTTTGATAGTAAAAATCTCACATAAGGAACTTGTTAAAAAATCTTGATTTTTGAAAAATTTTGATTTACAATTAACTAGTTTCTTGGTATACTACTACTGTAATATTTTTTCATCGGTTTTCCGATAGATTAGGAGTGTTATGTATGAGCCGTATGATCGGCACAATTTCCCGTGGAGTTCGTGCACCAATAATCAGACAGGGCGATGACCTTGTCAAGATAGTTGTTGATTCTGTAATTGAAGCAGCAAAGGACGGTAATTATGAGATTCAAGACCGCGATATCGTGGCGTTGACCGAATCCATTGTAGCACGTGCCCAAGGTAATTACGCAACAGTTGATGACATAGCTTTGGATATTAAGCAAAAGTTCGGTGGTGACACCGTCGGTGTTATTTTCCCGATTTTAAGCCGTAACCGATTTGCTATTTGCCTTCGCGGTATTGCCAAAGGTGCAAAAAAGGTTGTCTTAATGTTGAGCTATCCTTCTGATGAGGTTGGTAACCACCTTATTTCCCTTGACGCTCTTGACGAAAAAGGTGTTGACCCTTACAAAGACGTTCTTTCTAAGGAAAAATACCGAGAGCTTTTCGGATATGAAAAGCACCGTTTCACCGGCATTGACTATGTAGATTATTACGAGACTCTTATCCGCGAGTGCGGTGCAGAGCCCGAAATTATATTCGCCAACAATGCAAAGGCAATTCTTAACTACACTAAGAACGTTCTTTGCTGTGATATTCATTCAAGAGCCAGAACCAAAAGGATCTTGAAGGCAAACGGCGGCGAAAAGATATACGGTCTTGATGAAATTCTCAACACCTCTATCAACGGAAGCGGTTATAATGAGTCTTATGGTCTTTTGGGTTCCAACAAAGCCACCGAAGACCAAGTAAAGCTCTTCCCCCGCGAATGCCAACCTTATGTTGACGCCATTCACGAACAGTTATTGGAAAAGACCGGCAAAAATGTTGAAGTTATGATTTACGGTGACGGCGCATTCAAGGACCCTGTTGGAAAAATTTGGGAACTTGCCGATCCCGTTGTATCCCCTGCATACACAAAGGGTCTTGAAGGCACTCCTAATGAGCTTAAAATGAAGTACCTTGCTGACAATGATTTTGCAAACCTTTCGGGTGACGCTTTGAAAGAAGCAATAAAAGAAAAAATTACCGAAAAGGACGGAAATCTCGTTGGCAATATGGCATCTGAGGGCACTACTCCCCGTCAGTTGACCGACCTTATCGGTTCGCTTTGCGACCTTACTTCCGGCTCCGGCGATAAGGGTACGCCTATTGTTTACATTCAGGGTTATTTCGATAACTACACAACCGAATAATACAAAAACAAAACCGCTTGTGGAATTCCACAAGCGGTTTTTTATCACTTATTTCTCTTCTTCTATGGTTTCTTCCAAAGGTTCTATTTCCTTTATGCTGATGTTGATTTCAAGCACACGGCAGTCATCAACCTTTGTAACGGTGACTTTCAGGTTTTCATACTCAAAAGTATCGCCTTCTTCGGCGATCTTACCCAACTTTTCGAGAACCCAACCACCAACCGAAACTGATTCGGATTCTTCGTCCTCGTCCATATCGAAATATTCAAAAAGTTTGTCCAACTGTGCTGAGCAAAGCACCTGTACAGTGCCGTCTTCGATTTCGATAAACTCTTCGACGACCTCGTCGTATTCGTCCCAAATCTCACCGACCAGTTCTTCAAGAATATCTTCCATAGTGGCAATACCCAATGTGCCGCCGTACTCGTCGGCAACGACAGCCATGTGAGTCTTCTTTTCCTGCATAAACTTTAAAAGATTGCTGATAGATATCTGTTTTGCAACAAAAACAGGTTCTTTGATAATGGATTCAAGCGTTTTATTTTGCGTAAGCACAAGCTTATTGAAATCTCTGATGTGGATAACGCCGACAATACTATCGATGGTTTCATCAAAGACAGGCAAACGTGAAAAACCCGATTCATCAAAAACTTTGGAAATTTCGGACAATTCCTCGTCCTTAGAAATTGCAACGATATCGACACGAGGTGTCAATATATCGCTGACGGGATGCTCGCTAAATGAAATAGCAGAACGTATAAGGTCGCTTTCCGTTTCGTCGATACCACCGCCCGAATGCGCCTCTTCAACTATGTTCAAAAGTTCATCTCCGGTGATTGCATCATCGTTTTGTAAATTGAACACCTTTTTGAGCATCTTTTTCCACGCTGAAAAAAATGCCACGAACGGTGTAAAAACGACCATAACAAAGCTCAAAAACGGCGTTGCAAACATCGCAAACTTTTCGGGCATTTCCTTCGCAATACTTTTCGGTGTCACTTCACCGAAAATAAGTACCACAACTGTCATAACAACCGTCGAAACGGTAGTGCTGGTTGGGTTATTGCCTAGCCATGCAATAAACAACACGGTTGTAATAGATGTCGAAGCTATATTTACAATATTATTGCCTATTAAAACACTGGACAGGAATTTATCATACTCTTCTGCAATTTTCAAAGTTCTTGCAGCCTTTTTATTACCATCATCTGCCATTGTTTTAAGCCTTATTTTGTTTAACGATGTAAATGCGGTCTCACTGGCTGAAAAGAAAGCCGAGCCAATGATAAGAACTAAGAGCAGTATTATCTGCCCCCAACTGTCTGAATCCAAAAAAGATTCCTCCTTAAAAATATTGAACTGATATACAGTCAACGGCATTATAGCATAATGCATTCATATTTGCAAGTATATTTTGCAAGTGCTTTACACCCCAAAAAAGCAACCGCCCCGACAAAAAAGTCAGGACGGTTTTAATAATTATTTGCGAAACTTATATATAAGTACAAAGATGAATCCTGCCAGAAGCATCGCTGAAGACACAAGAAGAATGCCTATTGATGCATTAAGGACGCCGAATATCATCAAAATCGCAGATACTAAAAAATAAAAATCAAATGCTAGGTTAATCTTTCTCATAAAGGGTTAAATGGGTGTGCGCTTATTTTATAGCTGTGGTCTTTTCCTTCTGAATTACGTCGTGTGCTCCGCCTTCAATGATACTTGTTGCGGAAACGAGTGTAAGTTTTGCTTTCTTTTGGAGTTCAGGGATACTGAGTGCTCCGCAGTTGCACATTGTTGACTTTACCTTGCTCAATGACAAAGCAACGTTGTCTTTAAGCTTTCCTGCATAAGGAACATAAGAGTCAACACCTTCTTCGAAGGAAAGTTTCTTATCACCGCCGAGGTCATATCTCTGCCAGTTACGAGCGCGGTTTGATCCCTCGCCCCAATACTCTTTAAAGTAGTTGCCGCCGATGTTGACCTTGTTAGTAGGACTTTCATCGAAACGTGCGAAATAACGGCCGAGCATAATAAAATCGGCACCCATAGCGAGAGCTAATGTCATATGATGGTCATAAACGATACCGCCATCGGAACAAACCGGAACATAAACACCGGTTTCTTCAAAATACTCGTCACGTGCTTTACAAACCTCAATAAGTGCAGTTGCCTGTCCGCGACCAATACCCTTGGTTTCACGAGTGATACAAATAGAGCCACCGCCGATACCAACCTTAATAAAGTCTGCGCCGGCATCTGCAAGGAAACGGAAACCTTCTGCATCAACTACGTTACCTGCGCCAACCTTTACGGCATCACCGTACTTTGATCTGATCCAGTCGATAGTAAGTTTCTGCCACTCGGAGAAGCCTTCGGATGAATCGATACAAAGAACGTCTGCGCCTGCTTCAACAAGTGCGGGGACACGTTCTGCATAGTCACGAGTGTTGATACCTGCGCCTACTACATATCTCTTAGAGCTGTCAAGCAACTCGTTGGGATTCTGCTTGTGAGTGTCATAGTCCTTACGGAATACCATATAGAGAAGACGATTGCTATCATCAACAATAGGCAACGAGTTAAGCTTGTTATCCCAAATTATATCGTTTGCTTCCTTTAAGCTTGTACCCTCTTTTGCAACGATAAGCTGCTCAAAAGGAGTCATAAACTCGCTTACCTTCAAATCAGGAGACATACGGCTTACGCGATAGTCACGACCGGTTACAATACCGAGCAATTTTCCGTCAGCAGTGCCATCATCGGTAACTGCAACAGTGGAATGACCGGTTCTCTCCTTCAATGCAACAACATCTGCCAAAGTGTCGGTAGGCTTTACGTTAGAATCGCTCTTAACAAAACCTGCCTTGTGATTTTTGGCACGAGCCACCATAGCAGCCTCATCTTCAATGCTCTGCGAACCGTAGATGAACGATACGCCGCCTTCGGTAGCAAGTGCAATTGCCAATCTGTCGCCCGAATCCGACTGCATAATAGCCGAAACAAGCGGAATATTCATAGTGATGGAAGATTCCTCACCTTTTTTAAACTTAACAAGCGGTGTTTTAAGGCTTACATTTGCCGGTACACACTCACTCGACGAATAACCCGGAATGAGAAGGTACTCATTAAAAGTATGTGACGGTTCATTGATAAAAGTAGCCATTACAATTCCTCCGTTTTTAACAAATTTATATTGAATAGATTATACTACAACGTTTGCCAATATTCAACAACAATTTTAAAATTTAATTGATATTTTTCTCATTACTTATAATATCCACGAAATTATTTTAACATAGCATTTTTTTATTTACAAGATTTTTTTGAAATTGGTTGTATTTAATTGGATTTCAACAAAACCCTCGACATTAGGGAGTTGCGATTAGGGAGAAATTGGTTTTTCGCCGATGTTTCCCCCGTCGCTTTGTCGCCAAGCCTTGTAAGACACAAAGTATTACTGCGGCTTGTCAACTTTTCGAGCGAGAAAAACATTTGGCTACAAAACTGCTTCGCACCTAAAACGGTTGTATTTTTGATGGG
>JAZRMK010000016.1:0-51139 GCA_045647525.1 Acutalibacteraceae bacterium | reverse complement strand
AAATTTACATTGTATTAAATAATAATTTAAATTAAAACATTGACAAACGTTCAAAGAGATAATATCATTATTTTATTGAAATTTCTAATTTTTGAAAGGATTATTTATGAGAATAGGAATTTACGGTTACGGCAATTTAGGTCGCGGAGTTGAAAGTGCCATAAAACAAAATGACGATATGGAGCTTTTCGGTGTTTTCACAAGACGCGCTCCCGAAACACTTAAAATCAACACTCCTACCGCCAAGGTACTCCCTGCGGCAGATGCTATTAAATATAAAGATGATATCGACGTTATGATAATATGCGGAGGCAGTGCTACTGATCTCCCCCAGATGACTCCCTCACTTGCAGAAGACTTCAACGTCATTGACAGTTTCGATACCCACGCAGATATCCCCACCCACTTCAAAAATGTTGATGCGATGGCAAAGAAAGGCAAGAACATCGCCGTTATTTCTGTTGGTTGGGACCCCGGTATGTTTTCCCTTAACCGACTTTATTCCAACGCAATACTCCCCGAGGGCAAGGATTATACCTTCTGGGGCAAGGGCGTAAGTCAGGGACATTCCGATGCAATAAGACGTATAGAGGGTGTTATAGACGCAAGACAGTACACCTGCCCCGTCGAATCGGCTGTGGAAAGTGTACGTCGCGGTCAAGCCCCCGTACTTACTACCAGAGAAAAACATACACGTCTTTGCTACGTTGTAGCAGAAAACGGAGCCGACCTTCAACGCATTGAGAAAGAAATCAAAACAATGCCCAAATATTTTGCCGATTATGACACTACGGTGAACTTTATTTCGCAAGAAGAACTCGACCGCGACCACAAAGGGATTCCTCACGGAGGCACTGTCATTCGTTCGGGACTGACCGGCAACGGTAACAAGCATATCGTTGAGTATAAACTCACCCTTGATTCTAACCCTGAATTTACCGCATCAGTACTTGTGGCTTACGCGCGTGCTGCATACCGCTTAAACAAAAACGGCGAATTCGGTTGCAAGACCGTTTTCGATATTGCACCCAAATATATGATTAACAAGGAATATGATGAAATAATTTCAACAATGCTTTAATAGTAATAACAAAAAACCGCTTTCCTTTTGGAAAGGGCTTTTTTGCTGAGTTAGTCATTATTTCAAGCGCTTAGCACTTTTTGATTCGCTTGAAACAAGTTTATTCAATGCAAACAACGCAATTACGTTGGGGATTACCATAAGGTAGTTAAAGAAGTCGGTAAGATTCCATACAAGGCCGTTTTCAAGGCAAGCGCCAAGGAAAATAAAGACCAACGATACGATCGAGTAAATGATCATAGCCTTTTTACCAAAGAGGTACTGGAAGTTGATCTTACCAAAGAGATTCCAACCGATGATGGTAGAGAATGCAAAGAAGAAAAGACAAACTGCTACAAAAATAGCACCAATCTTTGCAGATGCACCTGCACTGAACAAGGAGCCAAGTGCAACTGCGGTTGCCTTCTGCATAAGGTTACCGTTGTTGATGCCTGCATCTGCAAGTGCATTTGCAGTTTTGTCACCGAATGCGTCAAACATAGCCTTAACTTGACCGTTGTCAGCATAGAGGCAAGAAATTACAACCAAAGCGGTCATTGTGAGAACAACGAATGTGTCAATAAATACACCGATCATAGCCACAACACCCTGATCATGCGGTTTTTCAACCTTAGCCAATGCGTGTGCGTGAGGTGTAGAACCCATACCTGCTTCGTTACTGAAAAGACCTCTCTGTGCGCCCTTGCTGATGGCAAGTTTCAATGCGGTACCGATACCACCACCGATAAGTGCATGAGGCATAAAGGCATATTTAAAAATCATGCCAAAAGTTTCAGGGATAACAGTAACGCGAATGCCGAGAATCAAGAGACCGCCCAAGAGGTAGATAATTGCCATAGCGGGAACTATCTTTTCTGTTACCGATGCAATACGGTTAACGCCACCCATAAAAATTGCGGCAGACAAAAGAACAAGCACAGCGCCGATGATGATTGAGAAAATCGAAATGGTAGTGTTTTCAATCAACGGAGTCAGCAATTTATTGCTGGGTGAAACCTGATTAACAACCTCTTGTGTTGCAACACTGATAGAATTGGACTGAACCATGGCACCCATAAAGCCGAGCGCCAAAACAGATGCAACAGCAAAAAATACAGCCAAGAACTTGCCGAACTTACCGGTGAATGCCTTCTTTATGTAGTAAACAGGACCACCAGCTACGTTGCCGTTTTCGTCAACAACTCTTGTCTTTTGAGCAAGAACTGCTTCGGCGTAGATTGTTGCCATACCAAAGAAAGCAATGACCCACATCCAGAAGATAGCGCCGGGGCCGCCAACGAGGATAGCACCGCAAGCACCGACAATGTTACCGGTACCAACCTGCGCGGCGATTGCAGTTGCAAGAGCCTGGAACGACGAAAGACCGCCCGACTGCTTGCCGCCCTTTAATTTGATGTTACCAAAAACCTTTTTCATTCCCTCGCCAAAGCAGCGAATCTGAACGAAACGTGTTTTGATTGTGAAAAACAGACCGGTTGCAATCAAAAGCACGATCAACACATAGTCAGATACGTAGCCGTTGATTTTTCCGATAAGTTCTTCAAAATTTGCTAAAAACTGAGCCATAAAAGAACCCTCCTAAAATAATAAAAGTCGCCGCAAAAAACGACGACTCCAAAGAATACAAGAATACTAAATAAACCTTTAAAATATAAAAGTCATTTAACTCTATCCTTTTGCCTGAGAGATTCGGATTTTTTCAAAATCCTTGCACCTTCGGCACCCAAAAAACTGGGATTCTCCAGAGTCCCCTCTGCCATCGGTTTTTTCATTCCGATGGTTTCCACGGGCTAATATGTGAGTGATTATACCACACTGTTTTTATCCTGTCAACAAAAATTTTCAATATTTTACAAATTAAAAGCTTTTTTCAAATTTTCACAAACTAAATTTATATAACATTCATTGTCCATATAATAGCTCATTCCGTGCCCTGCGTCACCAAAGGTGACCATGGTCACCTCGGAAGAACACGCTTCTCTACACTCACGGCACATATAACACGGCACCAATCTATCGGCTTCGCCGTGAATCATTATTATAGGAACCTGTGCATTTTTCAATGCACGCTTTGCAGAGAATGAATCCGGATTAAACCCACCGAAAATAATTGCACTCATTTTCAACAACGGGTAAACCAACCAAATCGGCAAACGCATCTTCTTTATTGCCGAACCCAATATGTCACGCGGTGACGAATAGCCACAATCTTCAATAATGCATTTTGCGTTTTGGGGCACCTTGTCAGATGCCATCATAACAGTAGCAGCACCCATAGAAAGTCCCATGAGCACGATTTTTGTATCCCGACCGAAATTGCGAATAGCAAAATCCACCCAACTTAAACAGTCGAATCTTTCTTTTATGCCGAAGGTTATTGTTCTTCCTTCACTTTGTCCGTGAGCGCGTTGGTCGACAACCAGAATGTCATATCCTTTGTCTCGACATATACTCAAAATGCCATTCCCATCGCGGATAGCACTGCTCCTATACCCGTGAAAAAATATCACCAGTTGCCCGTTTTGACCGAAATTATAATATCTGCCCGAAAGTTTTAATCCATCGTAAGAGATTATGCCCACCATTTCGTACTGAAAACTTTTAGCTATGCTTACACTTTCAACTATTTTTTCCTTAAACTGCGTGTACTGTGCGTCGGACGGGATTTCAAAATCATCCGCCTCACGACGTCTGTTTCTTTTAAATGCGTAGCAATACATTGTATATTCCAGCAGCAAAAAGAAGATAAGAACTGCCGCTATACATACAAACCAAACCATCTGTATCCTCCGATCACTTTAACAACCGTTCAATTTTTTCGTGATGTTTCAAGCCGTCATAAAGTCTTTCTGAGAAAAATTCAACACCATTTTCTTCTAAGACCGACTTGGCGGCAAGATGAACAACAGGTACAAACCTTGCCGAACAGAAAACGTAACTATTCCAGACTCTGCCCGAAAATTCCCCTGCCCAACGGTTCAAATTAGCAACTTCACTGAGTTCCACGAATCTGTCATCATCGGTGACCACGGTCAAATCGGTGTAATTCTTTGTTGTTACGGGTTTGGGTACAGAATAGAAAATGTCAAAAAGGTCTATATCTTCTGCATCACCGTTATTTTCTTTTCTCAGTTTGCGTGCTCTTTTCAGTACTTCTTTTCTGAAACCGCCGCCAAGCATAACCGATTTTACCGTCTCATAGGCTTCGATAAGAGAAAAGTCCTTCTTTCCGTTTATCGAAGCGATATTTGACACGTTTATAACCAACGCCTTCTTTGGCAGGTCTCGCATTTTTATCTGCTTTACGACGTCGGAAATCTTTTTGGTCGAATCCTTATGAACCTGCATATAAAAAGCAGGAACGCGTAAGTCACTATCTCCACTTTCATCGTAAATTTTATAAATATCATCATCACAATAATAGAGGTAATCGCAAGGGTGCCCGAGTTTATTGTTCGCTTTAAGTCCACCGACAATATCATACACGAGTGCATCTGCTGCCAGCACCTTTTGATGCTGATACACATACCTCGTCAACATCTGCTTGCCGAAAATCATCTCCTCAACAGTTGAAACGCCCGAAATCGGCACCGTCAGATGTCGGCAGACCACTTCTTCCCCGTTGATAGTTTCCGTTCTGTCAATAAGTTTTATCTTATAAAGGAAACGGTCAATATGGTAGGTCAACGACAGTCCCGTAATGTAACTGTCGCGACGCAGGTAATCCAGAGCATCTGCATCAAACTGACCGTTTATCATCTCGGTCATATAGTTTTTGCAAACCATTTTGCCGTTCATATTATACAGTTTTTCAATAGGTGCGCCGACAATCATTCTGCCAATATCATCAAAAAATATATCAGCATCAGCGTCTGAACAAAACGTGTCAGGATAAGCGATGCTTGATTTAAAGAAATTTTTGAAAGCCTTTGTATTTATTACAACATAACCCATTATTTCGTGAGGTTGTGCATTTTTAAAGATTTCAAAGGATTTTTTTAAAGCCGTAAACTCCTCGGTCTCACTATACATTTTTTCCGACAAGTGTGAGAAAAAACAGTGGCCTATATCATGCAAAAGTGCGGCAAGACGCAGCTTATGAACATCTGCAAAGCCTATTATTCTATCATTTTCTGAGCAAAGTTCAGGGCGGTAACCGTCGTTAATGCTGTCAACCATCTTTGAAATTAGCGCAGTCACACCCAAAGTATGTTCAAAGCGTGAATGATGGGCCGAAGGATAGGTCAAGACAACTAACCCCAACTGATTTATGTTGCGCAACCTTTGCAACAAGGGTGAATCCAAAATCTGCAATTCCCAAGGATAAAACTTCATCGTGCCCCAGACAGGGTCGTGAATAACCTTTATCTCTCGATAGTTAGTAGGAGTGTAGTCCGACAACATTTTTGCAACAAACACATCTGTTCTTTTGTTAAATTCTGCATATCCGGTATTATCCAAACTAAGATCTTGGATTTCGATAGGCGACTTCATAAGGCACACTCCTTTAATTTGTTATATAAATGATAGCACTAAACCGCCATCGAGTCAACAGAATTGAAAATTACCTGCGTTAAAACATCGATTACCGACTTTTACTGTCATTCTGGGGCGAAACGCAAGAATCCCTCGGCTCTATCTTGCACCCACGGGATCCTTCACTTGCGTTCAGTATGACGGTGGTGCTTCTCAACTTCAAACTGCATTCAGTACTGCTCAAATTTTTTAATCATTCGCAAAAGCAAACAGGCACTGTCCAAAAGGACAGTGCCTGTTTTAGTTCTACAAATTATCTTCTGCCTCTGAAACCTGCGCGGTTGCCGTCACGTCTGGGCTTGCGCTCGTGTTCTTCGTCTGCGCCTGCCTCAACAACTGCACCGTCAAGTTCAACCAAAGCATCACGGCGGGAAAGGTTGATTCTGTCACGGTCGTCGATCTCGGTAACCTTTACCTTAATGATATCGCCTACGGTAACAACATCTTCTACCTTCTCGACACGCTTTACATCGAGTTTGCTTACGTGAACAAGACCTTCAACACCGGGTGCAATTTCAACAAATGCACCAAACTCCATAATTCTGGTAACAGTACCCTGATAGAAAGCACCTACTTCGGGACCGTTTGCAATAATCTCGATAACACCCATAACAGCGTTGCCCTTATCGGTGTCAAGAGTTGCGATAAATACTCTTCCGTCTTCCTCAATGCTGATGGTACACTCAAAGAGTTCCTGCAACTTCTGGATAACCTTACCCTGCTTACCGATAACATCACCGATCTTCTCGGGGTTGATAGACATAGTAAGCATCTTGGGAGCGAACTTAGAAAGTTCCTTTCTGGGTTCAGGGATAACAGGAAGCATTATTTCATCAAGAATGTAATTTCTTGCCTTATTAGTCTTGGCAAAAGCTTCCTTAATAATTTCAGGAGTAAGACCATGTACTTTAAGGTCCATCTGGATAGCGGTAATACCCTTCTTAGTACCCGCTACCTTAAAGTCCATATCGCCATACAAGTCTTCAAGACCCTGAATGTCGATCATGGCCATAAAGTCACCGTGAACACCCTCGTCACCGGTGATAAGACCGCAGGAAATACCTGCTACGGGAGCCTTAATAGGAACGCCTGCTGCCATAAGTGACAAGGTTGAACCGCAAATAGAACCCTGTGAAGTAGAACCGTTGGAAGAAAGAACCTCAGATACAACACGAATGGTGTAAGGGAACTCATCAACCGAAGGAATAACGGGCAACAATGCACGTTCTGCCAAAGCACCGTGACCGATCTCACGACGGCCGGGGCCACGTGAAGGCTTGGTCTCACCTACGGAGTAGGACGGGAAGTTGTAGTGGTGAATATATCTCTTTTCGGTTTCTTCGTCAAGACCGTCGAGTTTCTGTGACTCACTTACGGGTGCAAGAGTTGTTACCGAAAGAACCTGTGTCTGACCACGGGTGAACATACCTGAACCGTGAACTCTGGGAAGAAGATCGACCATTGCGTTCAAGGGACGGATCTCATCAATGCTACGTCCGTCAACACGCTTATGCTCGTCTTTAAGCCATGCGCGAACAACGTGCTTCTGAACGAGATACATAATTTCATCAAGCTTAGCTTCTTTGCCTTCAAAACGCTCGTCAAACTTTTCGTGAACTGCGTCATAAATAGGAAGAAGTGCAGCATCGCGGACATTTTTATCGTCAGTATCAAGAGCCTTCTTAACATCTTCAATGCAGAAGTTCTCAATTTCTTCCATAATTGCAGGATCGGGATCGTTGGACTCAAACTCAAACTTAGGTTTGCCGATCTCTGCCACAATACCGTTAATGAAGCTGACAACTTCCTTGTTTACTTCGTGAGCCTTCATAATAGCTTCAAACATAAGGTCGTCTTCAACCTCGTTTGCACCAGCTTCGATCATAGCAACAAGTTCACCGGTCGATGCAACTGTTACATCCATTTCGCTCTTAGCTCTCTGCTCTAAGGTAGGGTTGATAACGATTTCACCGTCAACAAGACCGATCTTAACACCGCTGACAGGACCTGCCCAGGGAATGTCAGAAATAGCGATAGCTGCTGAAACACCGATCATTGCAGTAACTTCGGGGCTGCAATCGGGATCAACCGACATAACGGTAGCAACTACCGAGCAGTCATTTCTCATATCCTTAGGGAACAAGGGACGGATAGGACGGTCGATGCAACGTGATGTGAGAATAGCCTTTTCACTGGGTCTTGACTCACGACGCTGGAAAGAACCGGGGATGCGGCCTACTGAATACATTTTTTCCTCATAGTCAACAGACAACGGGAAGAAATCAACACCTTCTCTGGGTTTTGCGGAAGCAGTTACGTTACAGAGAACTGTGGTTTCGCCATAGGTGGCCATAACAGAAGCATTGGAAAGACCGCACATCATACCGGTTTCCAACTTCAAAGGTCTGCCTGCCAAGGTAGTTTCGTAAACCTTGTGCTCTGTGAACTGCATTTTAGGACTCATACTCATTTGTTTTACCTCCATATTTTTTATATCTTACGGGGGTGCGGTTTAGCAATAGTTCCGAAACCTGAAATTTTCAGATGCCCGAACAACTGCTAAAACTACGCATTTTATCCCGTAATCACCTATTTTTTGCGGCTTTTTTCAAATTTTTAGCCAAAATAATACCTCTCCGATAACTAAAACAAGCCGACCGAAAGAATATTCGGCCGGCGGTGTTTTGAATTACTTACGGAGACCAAGACGAGCAACGATAGAACGATATCTCTCGATGTCTTTCTTCTGCAAGTATGCGAGAAGATTACGTCTGTGACCAACCATTTTAAGCAAGCCACGACGAGAATGATGGTCATTGTGGTTAGCCTTCAAATGCTCGTTAAGCTCGTTAATGCGGTAGGTAAGAACTGCAATCTGAACCTCGGGCGAACCGGTGTCGCCTTCGTGAGTTGCGTACTCAGCAATAATCTGAGTCTTCTGTTCCTTCAACATTTAACTTTCACCCTTTCTCTTATTTTTGTTCGCCGTAATCCGTGCAAAAGGTTGGTGAATTCCCTATAAATCGGGCTTACTCCATTAACTCAGACTACGGTAGTCTAATGATTATAGCACAGTGCTTTCAATTTGTAAAGTACTTTTTTATTTAAATACGATACAATGTGTCGGGCAGGCATCAACGCAAGCCTTGCAAGCGGTACATTTCTCGGAGTCAATGCGTGAAATATTGTTTTCAACCTTTATTGCACCCGACTCACAAGCCTTAACGCACTTGCCGCAAGCGATACACGCCGACTGACACACTTTACGTGCAACCGCACCCTTATCTTTGTTGGAACAGGCAACCACTGCCTGCTTCTTCAAAGGCAACAGTCCAATGATTCCCTTGGGACAACTTCTGACGCAAACACTACACGCAGTGCAAAGTTCGGTATTAACAACAGCGCAACCGTTTTCGACCTTGATGGCGCCGTAAGGACAAGCGCGCTCACAGTCACCAAAACCTAAGCAGCCGTAATCACAGTCCTTTGTTCCCGAATAAAGTGTATTGGCACCCTTGCAGGAATCGACACCCTGATAGAACATCTTATTGCCAACCTTATCGCAGGTTCCGTTACACATAACGAATGCCGCCATTGGCTCTGCCATATCTACTTCTACACCCAGTATTTCACCGAGTTTATTGTTCATCTCGGCTCCACCGGGAGCGCAAAGACCCGGTTTTGTTTCGCCTTTTGCCAATGCCTCTGCATAGCCGTCACAACCGGTATAACCACAAGCGCCACAGTTTGCACCTGGTAAAATTTCACGGAGTTTAGCAACCTTCTCGTCCGTTTTGACCTCCATCAACACAGAGGCAATTGCCAGAACCAAACCTGACACAAGACCGATAACTCCAACCACAATAACAGATACGATAATAGGAGTCATTATATCACTTCTCCTATCTTATCGACAACGCCTGAAAATCCAAGGAAAGAGAGCGAAACTATCGCTGCCGATACAAGTGTTATCGGCAAACCTTTCATCGATTCAGGAATGTCGCTTTTTTCAATTCGACCTCTTACGCCTGCAAAGATAAAAATTGCAAGTAAGAAGCCAAGGCCCGCGCCCAACGCATTAAACAATGCTTCACCGTAATTTGTAATTCTTGCATTGGTGAAGTTAAGCACAGTGATACCCAAAACCGCACAGTTAGTGGTAATAAGCGGCAAATAGATACCCAACGCCTTATAAAGAGGAGGAATATACTTTTTGAGCACTATTTCAACCAACTGAACAAGTGCCGCAATAATAAGAATAAATACTATCGTTTGAAGATAATCAAGGTCATTGGGAGTTAAAATATACTGCTGAATGGGGTAGGTAGCCGCCGTTGCCAGCAACATAACCAACGTTACTGCAATACCCATACTTACGGCAGTATTGGTCTTTTTGGAAACGCCAAGAAAAGGACAAATTCCCAAAAACTTAGAAAGAACCATATTTTCGGATATGATTCCCGCAAGAATGATTGTTACAATGCTTTGAACAGTCATTACTCAACTCCCCCTTCCTTAACATTATCTGCACCATCAAAACTGTCATCAACAGCTGCATCGCCTTCGGGCGCTGCAATTTCGGTAACCGCCTTATCATCAGGGAAGCTCTCTCCCTCGGCGGCAGCAACCTCTGAATTTGTCGTGATATTAGTTCCTACTGCCCCATTATCACTTTTAGCCTCAGCCACTGCCGAGCAATCATCTGATCCATCACATCCTGCACAACCGTTGCAGTTTCCGCAACCCAATGATTTTACGGGCTTTTTGCCCATTTTAACGGCAAGCTTGTTTGAAAGTACCACCAACATACCGAACACAAAAAATCCTCCAGGAGGCAGAATAAATATCAACATCGGTTCGATTACATTTGCGGTAACGGTCATTCCAAATATACAACCTGTGCCAAGCAATTCACGGATCATACCCATAAGGGTAAGTGCTGCCGTAAAGCCAATGCCCATTCCCAAAGCATCAAGAATAGAAGGTAATACTTTGTTTTTGGAAGCGAACATTTCAGCACGTGCAAGTATAATACAGTTAACAACTATCAACGGCAGGAAAATGCCCAAAGATTTATCAACGGCAGGTGCAAACGCCTTAACAAGCATTTGAATAACGGTAACGAACGCCGCTATTATCGTTATAAACGCAGGAATTCGAACTTTATCGGGAATTACATTACGAAGCAAAGAAATCGCCACGTTAGAGCCAAGAAGCACCAAGGTTGCGGCAACACCCATTCCGACACCATTAAACGCCGCAGTTGTAACCGCAAGCGTAGGGCATGTGCCGAGCACCAAACGAAGAACGGGATTTTCCTTGATAATGCCTTTGGTGAGAATATTCATCTTACTGTCAGCCATTAGTTCTCCGCCTCCCCTATTATCAGTTCTCTGGCATCAAGTGCTTTGTTAACAGCATCTCTTACCGCGTTAGATGTAATCGTAGCACCTGTGAGCGCCTTGATTTCACCGTCTTTTGCTTCTCCCTTGACAATAGCAATCGTTCCGGATTTGCCTTTAAAGGCCTCCCAAAAACTACTCTTTCCCGCATTCTGTCCAAGACCGGGAGTTTCATCGTCAACACTAAGCACCTCGATGGCAATTATCTTACCGTCGGTGCCGATGCCGGTCATAACCTTGACCTCACCGCCGTAACCGTGAGCAGAGGTGGTGAAAATGTTGCCTATAAGGTTGCCGTCATTATCGTATGCGTCATAATAAACAATATCATCACCAACAGCCACAGTGCCTTTTTTGTATTGAGCTGCTGATATTACGCGGTTCATAGCCTCTTTTTCCGCATTTAGAGCAACTTCTGCTATTTTTTTAGAGGTCAACTGATTAGTCAGCGCCAAAGCAACGGTTGCAACAACACAGATAACAGTTAAAGCAACGGTTGTAACAATAATAGTCTTTACCTTACCCATTATTTTGCAGCCTCCATTCCGAAAGGCTTGGGAGCCGTAATCTTATTGATATGAGGTGTCAAAATGTTCATAAGCAATATGGCATACGAAACGCCTTCCGGCAAGTATCCGAAATGACGGATAAGGAAGGTTATAAGGCCACAGCCAACACCGAATATTATCTTACCTTTCCAATTTGCAGGGCTTGTTGTATAGTCGGTAGCCATAAAAATAGCGCCAATGAGCAAACCACCCGAAAGTATCATATAAAGCGGATTTTCACCCGCGATAAAAGAGCATATAGCAACGGTTCCTACAAAGCATATAGGTACAGTAGGTGTAATAACCCTTCTTATAACAAGGTAGATTCCGCCAACAATAAGCAACAACGAAAAAGTTTCACCTATACATCCCGGATGCTGACCGAAGAAAAGTTCCGTAATACTGTAAGAACCGGCTTTAATGGCATCGGACGACAACGGAGTAGCGCTTGTAAGAACATCAACAACCTCACCTGTTGTGGCGCTTGTGGTTGTTTCGGCAGTGCTGCCGAAAGGAGCCGTCCAAGTAGTCATAGCTGTCGGGAACGAAACAATCAACGCGACTCTTGCTGCGATAGCAGGGTTGGCAAAATTATGTCCTATACCGCCAAACATTTGCTTTATAACAACAATAGCTATAATACTTCCGATTGCAGCCATCCATAAAGGAAATTCAGGCGGAAGGTTTAATGCCAACAAAAGACCTGTAACAACTGCTGACAAGTCACCTATCGTATTCTGCCTTTTCATAACCTTGCGGCAGATATATTCCGCAAGAACGGCAGTTATAACGCAGGTGAGAATCACCCACAGTGAACTCCATCCAAAAATGTAGCATCCTGCAACTGCGGCAGGCAACAAAGCAATTATAACATCCGCCATAATTCCCCTGGTTGTATCACAATGGCGAATGTGCGGAGAATGAGTAACTAAAAATTTTTCCATTCCGTTCTTTCTCCTTTACTTCTTTCTGATTTCAGCCTTTGCCAAGCGCACCGACTGTGTCAAATTTCTCTTGGCCGGGCAAACATAAGAACAACAACCGCATTCCATACAGTAATCAGCGTGAAGTTCTTTGATTTCCTCGGCATCGCCGCTTCTTAAAGCTGCCTCAATTTCAAACGGCTGAATTTTCACGGGGCAAGCCGCAGCGCAACGTCCACACCTGATGCACGGCGATTCCTTTGGAATTTCCGCCATTTTGCGATCAAACACCAGAATCGCGTTGTTCTGTTTAAGCACGGGCATATCCTGACTTACCAACGCGGTACCCATCATCGGTCCACCGTAAAGAATCTTTCTCGGAGCACCGACAAATCCGCCGCAGAATTCAATAACATCCCTTACCGATGTTCCGATGCGAACTACGACATTTTTCGGTTCCTTTACTGCACCGTCAACAGTAACAGTCTTGGTTACCAAAGGCATACCTGTTTTAATATACTTATTCAGTGTTGAAACACTGGTTATATTCATAACGACACAACCAACATCAGAAGGCAATTTCCCCAAAGGTATTTTTCTTCCAGTCGCCGTGTACACCAAAACCTTTTCCGCACCTTGCGGATAACGCGATTTCAGCTTCATCAATTGGACCTTATTGCCCACATCGCGCTTATCAGACGCTATTTTGTGAAGTTCCTTTATAGCCTTAGGCTTATTGTCTTCAACACAAATGATAACTCTCTCAAAACCGATTATTTCTTTTATAAGATAGATGGCATCGAGAACGTTTTCCGCATACTCGATACACTCACGATAGTCGGAAGTTATATAAGGTTCACACTCGGCAGCATTGATAATGAGAGTATCAAGCGGTTTTGACTCCTGCTTAGTGAGCTTTACGTGTGCCGGGAAACCTGCTCCACCAAGACCGACAAGTCCACAATCCCTTGCAGCTTTGACCAGATCCTCGGCAGTCTCCACCTTTACGGGTGACAATGATTCGTCAACAGTATCAAGCCCGTCCGACTCGATAACAACAGTTGTCGTTTTCTGACCCGAAGGAAGTGTGATTTCACCGATAGAACTCACAACACCCGAAACACTTGAATGAATCGGCGCGCTTACAAATTTATCGCTGTCACCTATCTTGGTGCCAACGCAAACGGCATCCCCCTTTTTTACACAAGGTGTGCACGGCGCACCAATGTGCTGCTGCATAGGTATTACCACAGTTTTAGGGGCAGGCATAACTACCGAAGCTATTTCAGCAGTGTTTTTAAAATGAGGAAGGTGCACTCCACCATGGCTCCTCTTAAACGGACGAAGAATCGGTTCGATTTTTTCCATCTTTTCCTCCTGAAATCGTATTTTCGCAAAATTTATTTTAATTAACTACTAACATATTTTACCACATAGGAATATTATTTTACAAGAAATGATAAATTATTGACAATATACTGCTATCTGTATCCTCTTAAATCTTCAGATAACCCTATGTCGACCAAAAGCATTTGAATGCCTTCCTTAGTTTTTGCATACTCACTAAGAGGATAGCCCAAGTAGGTCAGACCATCGGCACGACTGAAAGCACCGCCTTCATCCCCTTGTGAAGTTGACGGATATTTCCACTCAACCATATCTGCATTTTCAACCAATGCCATGATTGCGCACGAATAATTTATCATGGTTTCCTCGTACTCTTTGTCCATCGTCGGATGGTGAGACTGGCTAAATGTAACAACTATCGTGTTGACATCGCCTGTTTTGACACTAACAGTATATCCGTAAAGGCGATCTACAAGGCAGAGTGTGTCAAGTATCTTCTCAGTGGCGTTTATATTTTTAAAGTCACTCGATTTAAGTGAAAAAACCTCGGTGGCATAGTCGGTTGCCACAACATCTTCAACTCGTTCACTAAAAGGCGTTAGCGTATTCTCGGAAATTTTAACTATCTGCACAATGCCCCAAGGAAGAACGACAAACAACGCAATCAATGCTACCGCAACCCATATTACAACCTTTTTACTGATTTTACTTTTGGTTGATGTTTGGGCATTAGATTTTGATTTGTTGCGCACACCGAAAATAGTTGATTCTTCTTTGTTTGATTTCACTCTGTCTTTTTTCATATCTTTTACCCTTTTTAACGAAAAATGTTTTCTATGCTGGAAAATTTTTATTAACACAGTCATTTTACCACAAATCATAACATAAATCAATTAAAATACACTCAATATGTTGCTTTGCCACCGTGAAAATAATTGTTTACTTTACTGTCGAATTATGTTATTATAAATTGAATATAAATAAATTTAAGGAAGTGTTTTCAGAATGAAAGCAGTAATAACAGTTGTAGGAAAAGATACCGTGGGCATTTTGGCTAAGGTTTCCGGCGAATGCGCAAATTACAACGTAAATGTAATCGAAGTATCTCAAACTATTATGCAAGAAATGTTCTGTATGACTATGATAGTTGATATCAGCAACGTAAGCATCCCCTTTGTCAAGTTCACTGACGAAATGTCAACTTTGGGTGAAAAGATCGGTATGTCCATTCGCGTAATGCACGAGGATATATTCAATTCAATGCACCGTATTTAACCAAAGGAGAGTAACGTAATGATAGAAACAAGGGACATTCTTGAAACTATTGAAATGATAGAAAACGAGAACCTTGATATCCGTACAGTTACTATGGGTATCTCGTTGCTCGACTGCATTGATGCAGATATTGACAAGGCTTGTGCCAACGTTTATGAAAAAATCACGCGTTTAGCAAAGAATCTTGTTCCTGTTTGTGAAGAAATCGAAAAGGAACTCGGCATTCCGATTATAAATAAGCGTATTTCCGTAACTCCCATTGCTATGATAGCAGCAGCCTGCAAGTCTAAGGATGTTGTGAAATTTGCAATCACATTGGAAAAGGCTGCTTTGGCTGTCGGTGTTAACTTTATAGGCGGATACTCGGCTTTGGTGCAAAAAGGTTTTGCAGCCGGAGACCGTGAGCTTATCGAAAGCATCCCCGAGGCTTTATCTGTAACCGACCACATTTGTTCATCAGTTAACATCGGCTCAACAAAAGCTGGTCTTAATATGGATGCTATTGCTCTTATGGGCAAAACCATTCGCAAAACTGCCGAACTTACTGCCGATCGTCAATGTATTGGTGCCGCAAAACTTGTTGTCTTCTGTAACGCGCCCGAAGACAATCCTTTTATGGCAGGTGCTTTCCACGGTGTAGGCGAACCCGACTGTGAAATCAACGTCGGCGTTTCGGGTCCCGGAGTTGTAAGGGCTGCACTTGCAAAAAGCAAAGACCTTGACCTTTCGAGTGTTGCCGACCTTATCAAACGCACCGCATTTAAAATCACCCGTATGGGTCAGTTGGTCGCAATGCGAGCTTCTGAACGTCTCGGTGTCCCCTTCGGCATCGTTGACTTATCATTGGCTCCTACCCCCGCTGTGGGAGACTCGGTCGCACATATTTTGGAAGAAATTGGTCTTGAATCGGTTGGAGCTTGCGGAACAACCGCTTGCCTTGCGATGCTTAACGATGCAGTTAAAAAGGGCGGCGTTATGGCTTCAAGCCACGTTGGCGGTCTTTCAGGTGCATTTATCCCCGTAACCGAGGACGCAGGTATGATAAACGCTGCAAGAACAGGCGCTCTTACAATCGAAAAATTAGAAGCTATGACTGCGGTTTGCTCCGTTGGTCTTGATATGATAAATATTCCGGGTGACACTCCTGCCGAGGTCATTTCAGCAATAATCGCTAATGAAGCCGCAATCGGTATGGTGAACACAAAAACCACCGCCGTTCGCGTAATACCCGCTATTGGCAAAAAGGTTGGCGATGAACTTTCATTCGGAGGTCTTTTAGGTTCAGGTCCCGTTATGCCGGTAAGCACCTATTCACCCGCAAAATTCATAAATCGCGGTGGAAGAATCCCTGCTCCGTTGCAAAGCCTTAAAAACTGATTTTTACATTCGCATATATTTATTAAGCAAGTGCATCATTTTTTGTATCTTTCTTGCGAACTTTGTAAATAAAATCAGTATTTCACCTAATAAAATTAAGTTTTTGTCTATTTTCCTTGACTTAAACTTAATTTTTAGTTAAAATGCCTAACAATATTTTAATATTTTTAAGTCGGTCGATTATTCGGCCTGAAAGGATATGAAATGTCAGATTTAAATTTCGCGATACCTGAAAACTATTTTGAGCATCGTACAGCAGAATATAAATCGAACACACGCATAACCGCGTCTGACTTTGAGCGTTATAACGTAAAACGCGGTTTGAGAAATGCTGACGGAACCGGCGTTCTTGCCGGCGTTACCGAAGTTTGTAACGTTCACGGTTATCTTCTTAACGAAGGCGAGCGTATGCCCATAGATGGTGAGCTTGCATATCGCGGTTATTCAATAAACGATCTTGTAGAAAATTGTGAGAAGGAAAACCGTTGCGGTTTTGAGGAAATTGCTTATCTTTTGCTTATGGGCAAACTCCCTACTATGCCTCAGCTCGATGAGTTTAACAAGGTTGTCGGTGCGATGCGTTTCCTTCCCGATAATTTCACGAAGGATATGATTTTAAGAGTTCCGAGCCTTAATGTTATGAACAACCTTGCTCGTGCAGTTTTGGCGCTCTATTCTTACGACGATTTAGCAGAGGATTATTCTTTGGAGAACAATCTTCGCCAGAGTGTTCAGTTGTTGGCTCGTTTCCCGATAATCACTGCTTATGCTTATCAGACAAAGCGTCACTTCCATGATAAAGAAAGCCTTGTCATTCGTTTCCCCGACCCCGAAAAGTCAACCGCGGAAAACATTTTAAGCATCATCAGAAGCCACAAGGATTATACCGACAAAGAAGTTAGACTTTTAGATATTGCTTTAATGCTTCAAGCAGAGCACGGTGGCGGTAACAACTCCACCTTTACTACCAGAGTTCTCACCTCATCGGGAACCGATATTTATTCAACAATCGCGGCAGCAGTAAGTTCTCTTAAAGGCTCCAAGCACGGTGGTGCAAATATCAAAGTCGTTGAAATGATGAAAGACATTAAAGAAAATGTTAAAGATTGGGGCAACGACAAGGAAATCACTGATTATATCGTAAAAATACTCAAAAAGAAAGCTCACGACCGTTCAGGTCTTGTTTACGGAATGGGTCACGCAGTTTACACTAAGTCTGACCCAAGAGCTGTCATTTTAAGGCGCAGCGCTGAATCGCTGGCAAAAGAAAAAGGCCGTATTGATGAGTTAATTTTAATGGACAAAATCGCTAAAATTTCGGCTGAACTTTTCTTGGACTTCAAGGGCGGTTCGAAGATTATATCTCCCAACGTTGATTTCTATTCGGGCTTCGTATATGAAATGTTGGGCATTCCTGAGGAACTCTATACCGCACTTTTTGCAACCGCAAGAGTTACAGGTTGGTGCGCACACCGTATGGAAGAAATGACAACAAGCAACCGTATTATTCGCCCTGCTTACAAGAGCATCGCTCGAAATGTTCCTTATAAGAATATCTCAGAGCGCACCGAATACAGCGCCCATGAAGAAACGCTTGCTAATTTGAAGCATATTTTCTAAATAACAAAAGCACTTGAGAATCACTCAAGTGCTTTTTATTATTCTCCAAAAGTGGTTTCTTCGACAATAAATCGGGGACGGCGTTTTGTCTCCATATAAATTTTGCCGATGTATTTACCTATAACACCGATAGCCAACAACTGCAATCCGCCCAAAGCCCAGACGGAAGCAATAATACTGGTCCAACCCGCTTCCGTATTGCCCGAAAAGTGTTGCACAAGCGAATACACCAAAACGGCAAGCCCTGCTATCAGTACCAACGCTCCGAGCCTTATAATTATCTCAATCGGGCGAACGCTAAGAGATGTTATTCCTTCAAAGGCGAAACTCAGCATTTTTCGTAAGGTGTATTTGCTTTTACCTGCCACCCTTTTATCGCGCTCATAATAAACACAGTCCGATTTAAAGCCCACCAACGGCACAAGACCACGCAAAAACAGGTTTATCTCACTAAAATCTGACAAAGCATTGAGAGCACGTCGGCTCATAAGACGGTAGTCTGCATGATTGTAGACCGTTTCCGCACCCATCCATTTCATAATCTTGTAAAAACACATCGCAGTTGTGCGTTTAAAAAAAGAATCCTTTTTTCTATTGTTTCTGACACCGTAGACAACATCGCATCCGTCGTTGTATTTCTCTATCATAAGATCTATGGCGTTAATGTCATCCTGCAAGTCAGCATCCATCGAAACGACCGCGTCAAACCTGTCCTTTACGGACATCAGACCGCAAAGAAGTGCGTTTTGATGACCTCGGTTTCGGCTTAACTTTATTCCCTCGATGGCGCAATTTTCATCACTGTGCGACTTTATAAGAGACCACGTCGTATCCTTTGAACCGTCATCGATAAAAACTATTTTACTGTCCTTTGAAATCTTATTGTCATTCATCAGATGTTGCAGTTTTTCAGAAACCGCTTTTGCAGTAATCGATAGCACTTCTGCTTCATTATAACACGGGATGACGATGCAAAGTTTCATACACATTCTCCTTAAACTGATTTACATAACAATAATAATAAATTGTCTCCTTTTAGTCAAGCGAAAATTCCCGATAGCCAAACTTCTAATATTTAGAATATTCATTGACAACTTCTCATATTTATAATCAGTACCGGTAAAGATTGGAGAGTTTTTATGAGAAGTGCGGTGGAATCAAGAGAGGTAATACTCGGGGAATACATAATTGAAAACGACGCTACAGTAAGGGATGCCGCAAAAAAGTTCAAAGTCAGTAAATCGACAGTTCATAAGGACGTGACCGAAAGATTAAGACGCAGCAATCCGTCACTTTGGAAAGAAGTTCGAGTAGTTCTTGAAAAAAACAAAAGCGAACGTCACATCAGAGGCGGTATGGCAACAAGAAGGAAATATAAAGGTGAGTAAAAAAGCCGTAGGAAATCCTACGGCTTTTTTATACCTTTTCGGCCAATTCTATTCCTTTTAAAATACACTTATCACAGGTTGCAAGCACTTTACCTGTATCGGTACCCTTTATTACGGGACAAATATCCGAACCGCAAGCGGTTTTGAATTCATCAATAAGACCTGCGCACAATTTGTATGTGTCGGGCTTAGAAACGGCACCGTCGGTCATATTACTTTTACTCGACTTCAAACTCGCAACAAAAACCGCACCCGTCAGAGCACCGCAGACCGAACGATGATTGCTGAGTCCTCCGCCGAAACCCTCTATTGCTTTTGCTATTGTATCCTTGTCCAGTCCCAATTCATCGCAAAACGGCAAAACCACCGCCTGCGCGCAGTTAAAACCTTTATGGTGAAGTTGTAAAGCCTCAATTGCGTATTTACCTGCCATTTTAACCTCCTTAAACGGAATACTTTCCGCTGTAATAATCGATATTTTTAGTAGCTTCAGCATTAAGCTCTGCTCCTGCAATGTTGCCTGCCTCATACTCATAAAAAGCCTGAACCGCAACCATTGCCGCATTGTCGCCGCAATACTTCTTTTCGGGATAATATAATTCGTATCCTTTATCGGCACATTCCTTTTCCATTCTGGCTCTTAACTCGGAATTTGCCGAAACACCACCCGCTATGACGATTTTTTTAAACCCATACTGTTCTGCCGCCTTGAAAGTATTTTCAATCAGCATATCGCATACCCTTTCGCGAACCGTTGCGCAAAGAACGGGAACATCTATTTGCTCACCCTTCTGTGCGGCGTTATGTGTAAGATTTATAACTGCGGTTTTAAGCCCTGAAAAACTGAAATCAAGTTCAGCGCCGTCAACCTTAGGTCTCGGCATGGGGTACTTTTTAAAGTCAGACACGGTTGCAATTTTATCCAATGTTACACCGCCGGGATATTCCAACCCCATACTTCTTGCCGACTTATCAAAGCATTCGCCTGCCGCATCGTCTCTTGTTCGTCCAACTATTTCGAAATCGGTGTAGTCGTTCACGTTGACAAGCAAAGTATTACCGCCCGACACCATCAGGCACAGAAACGGCGGTTCTAATTGCTTATGGGTAATATAGTTCGCCGCAATATGACTGCGAAGATGATGAACGGGGATAAGCGGCAAGCCTAAGGACATTGCCAGACCTTTCGCAAAGTTTACCCCAACGAGCAAAGCCCCTATAAGACCGGGTGCAAACGTAACCGCTACGGCATCGATATCAGAATATGTAACCCCAGCCTCCTTCAAGGCTTCATCGACGACCGCCGAAATGGACTCAGCATGACGGCGTGACGCAATTTCAGGCACAACACCTCCATAAATTCGATGTTCCGCCACCTGCGTTGCAACTATATTCGATAATATCTCTCTGCCCTCGGCAACACTTGCTGCGGTTTCATCGCAGGAGGATTCAATACTTAAAATCTTCATTTTTAAAACCTCTTAGTCATAATAACTGCATTTTCAATAGGGTCACGGTAGAATTTGGGCCTTACGCCATCGACCGAGAACCCACAATTTTCATAAAGTTTAATTGCTGCAAAGTTTGATTCCCTTACCTCCAAAGACAGAAAAGACAACCCTAAGTTCTCGGCTTTTTTGCTCATTTTATCTATTATCGCGGTGGCTACCCCTTGGCGTCGTGCCTCTTTCGATACTGCAATATTGGTGATATATCCTTCATCTGCGGCATAGGTAAATCCGCCGTGGCCCAAAAACACATCATCTTTAATAGCAGCAAAATAACAGCCGTTGCGTTTAACCGTTTCGGCTATTGCTTCCGAACTCCAAGCCTCTTCGCCCAATGTTTCTCTTTCAAGCATGGATGCGGAATCGAAAAATTCACGTTGCAACGCTAGAACCTTTATCTCATTTCGTAATAATTCCATATTTATTTCCTGTCTTGTTATAAAATATTAAATCATTAAAAAGGTTTCGATATTGCTGTATTTATCAACCCTTGGCGTCGTACCAGGTCTTGCCCACCTCAACATCAACGGTAAGCGGAACTTTCAGGTTTGCGGCACCTTCCATTTCCTCTTTTAAAATGCGTTTCGCCAATTCTGCTCTGTCCTCGGGCGCCTCAACGATAAGTTCATCATGCACCTGCATAATAAGTCTGGCTTCGGGCATTTCCCTCGCAAGACGTTCCTCGACCTTTATCATCGCAATTTTGATGATATCGGCGGCAGTGCCTTGAATCGGCATATTTCTTGCCACTCTTTCTCCAAACGCACGTAGCATTCCGTTGGAATTTTTGAGTTCGGGCAACAATCTGCGTCGGCCGAATATAGTCGATGCATAGCCGTCCTCCTTGGCTTTTTCAACAACGCGTTCCATATATTCATCGACCTTTTTATAGGTCATAAGATAGCTCTTTATATACTCGGCAGCTTCCTTGTTGGAAACGCCGATATCCTTTGCGAGAGAAAACGCTCCGATTCCGTAAACGATACCGAAATTGACCGCCTTTGCTCTTGAACGCATAAGCGGAGTGACCATTTCAGTAGGCATGGAGAATACCTGGCTTGCCGTAAGTGTATGAATATCTACACCGTTTAAAAATGCGTCTATCATGTGGTCATCATCAGCAATATGTGCCAACACGCGCAGTTCTATCTGCGAGTAGTCAGCATCGCAAAGCACAAATCCCTCTTTGGCTTTAAAGAAACGCCTTAACTCTCTTCCTTCTTTGCGACGAACGGGAATGTTCTGCAAATTAGGCTCCGACGAACTGATTCTGCCCGTTCTTGTCTCGGTCTGATTTAAGGTAGAGTGAATTCTGCCGTCAGACGAAATAGAAGCGGTAAGACCGTCACAATAGGTCGATTTTAATTTTGAAAGAGTTCTGTATTCAAGCAGATTATCGACCGCAGGATGCAAAGCCCTTAAACCTTCAAGTACCTCAGCATTGGTAGAATAACCGCTTTTGGTCTTCTTTTTGCAGGGCAACCCCAAATTTTCAAAAAGCGCCACACCCAACTGCTTGGGTGAATTGAGGTTGAATTCATACCCTACATCTGCCCATATTTTTTGTTCGAGTTCCTTGACTCTTGCACCAAGTTCGGCACCGTGCGCCTCTATTCCCTGCTTATCGACAAGGAACCCTGCTTTCTCCATTCTTGCCAGAACAAAGGACAATGGCAACTCGATTTTTTTAAGAAGCTCGTCCTCACCCGTTTTTACTATGTGCTTTTCCAAAGCGTCGTTAACGGCGCTTAAATACACCTTTTCGCCTAAATCCACTTCACCTTCATACTGAACGTTGACTTTATATTCGGCGGCCAACCGACCGAGTTCGTAATCCGATGAGGACGGGTTTATCAAGTACGCGGCAAGTGATGTATCAAAAGTGACACCCTCGGCCTTCAAGCCGTAATCAATGAGTGTTTTGTAAAGAGGCTTGCCGTCGTAAACTCTTTTAGATATACTTCCATCGGTCAGTAATGGCATCGCCATCTGCAAGGACGCAAAGCCTGCCTTACTGCCAACCATAATATATAGTTCTTCGTCTTCGGATTTAAAAATAACGTCACATATTCCCTTAGATGCAGCCGAGGACAAAATATCGGATTCGGTCACCAGTTCTATTTTTGCTGCTTCCTGCTCACTTTTCGGAGCCGCGGCAGCACCTTCAAGTCCCAAAGATTCAAGCATTTTGAAAAATTCGAGTTCTAAAAGCAGTGCTGCTAACTCTTCATCATTGCGCTCACCTGTTTTATAGTGAGAAATTTCATTATCAATAGGCACTTCGCGGAAAATTGTACCTAACTCACGGCTGAGATAAGCCGATTCTTTGCCGTTTAAAAGTTTAGCCTTTAACGAATCCTTGATATCCAAATTGTCAAAATTTTCATAAATATAATCGATATTGCCGAAACGCTTGATAAGGTCATCGGCAGTCTTTTCACCGACACCGCTGACACCGGGGATATTATCGGACGAGTCGCCCTGCAAAGCCTTTATCTCTATCATCTGCAAAGGAGTAACCCCATACTTTTCAAAAATAACTTGGGGCGTATAGGCAGTAATTTCGGGTCTGCCCATTTTGGTTGCAGAAAGCAAAACAGTAGTTTTATCAGACACTAACTGGAACGAATCTCGGTCACCCGTTGCAACAACGCAAGAGTCACCCGATTTTTCGCAAAGTAGTGACAGTGTTCCTAAAATGTCATCCGCCTCGTAGCCTTCAACTTCAAGGCAGGTATAACCTAAGAGTTTGAGCAGTTTTTTGAGTATCGGCATCTGCTGTCTTAACTCTTGCGGCATCGGTTTTCTGCCTGCTTTATACTCGGTGTACTTTTTATGCCTGAATGTCGGTGCGTGAACATCAAACGCAACAACAACACCATCAGGATTTTCGGAAGCTAAAAGCCTATTGAGAATACTCATAAAACCGTAAACACCGTTGGTGTAAATTCCGTCCTTGGTGGTAAGCAGTTTGATACCGTAGAATGCACGGTTAATTATGCTGTTGCCGTCAACACAGAGCAATTTCATACATTGAGCCTCCTAAACCCTTTACATACATTTTTATTTTACCATTCTTGCGTTCAAATTACAAATAAAAGTTGCAAATTCAAACGGTTTAATGTAAATTATTATTGGTGATAGAATGAAAATCGGAAATTTGGAAATAAAAGGATATGCCGCCCTTGCGCCAATGGCAGGCGTTGCCGACAGGGCTATGCGTGAAATCTGCCGTGAAAACGGTTGTGCCTATGCCGTAGGCGAGTTGGCAAGTGCCAAAGGAATTTCGCTGGGTGACAAGAAGTCAGCCGCGTATTTAGCGGTAAGCGATACCGAGCGTCCGTACGGCTCGCAGCTTTTCGGATGTGATCCTGCCGTTATGGCCGAAGCCGCAAAACTGGCGGCAGAAAATAACCCTGATTTTATTGACATAAATATGGGTTGTCCTGCTCCAAAGGTAGCCGTATCGTCGGGTGGCGGAAGTGCACTGCTTAAAGACCCGATTTTAGCCGGCAAGATCATCAATGCCGTCGTAAAAGCCGTCGACGTTCCCGTAACCGTTAAGATCAGAGCCGGTTGGGATGAACAAAATAAAAACGCTGTTGAAATTGCAAAAATTGCCGAAAGTTCGGGTGCTACAGCCATTACGGTCCACGGAAGGACCAGAAAGCAGATGTACGCACCGCCCGTTGACCTTGGCATTATCAGAGATGTAAAACAAGCGGTTAAAATCCCCGTTATCGGAAACGGCGATGTGGATTCACCCTTAGCAGCAGCAAAAATGTATGAAGAAACCGGTTGCGACCTTGTAATGATAGGCCGTGCCGCCATGGGTAACCCGTGGATATTCAATCAGGTCAACAACTATTTAAGTGACGGTTGGATAGTTCCCCCTCCGCCTCTTTCCAAGCGGATGTTAACACTTCTTAACCAGGTTGACCGAATGGTCGAATACAAGGGCGAAAAGATAGCCATGATGGAAGCAAGAAAGCACGCAGCTTGGTATATGAGAGGTCTTATAGGTGCCGCCGAACTTCGCAAAATGTGCGGAACAATAACATCAAAAGACGATGTTATAAAGGTGGTCCAAAAAGCGATGGAGCTTAATCAAAATTAAAATCTTTTTGTCAAAATTACTTAGAATGACATAACATACAGTAAATAAAAGATAAAAACCGTCTTGAAATTCAAGGCGGTTTTTCTTTTGCAAAAATCCCATTAAATATAGGGAATTTACTCTATTTTAATTTCCAAAGGTGCGTCTATTTCCTCTCCGACGTACTTTCCGTTTTTCTTCCGTTGTTTTACGCATTCGGTCAACAGATACTCTATCTGACCGTTCACCGAACGGAAATCGTCATCCGCCCACTGTGCAACTGCGTTATAAAGTTTAGTCGAAAGTCTTAAAGGCACCTGTTTTTTACCCTGCTCCGCCATCAGTACAAACTACCTGTATTGACGATGGGCTGTGCATCGTGGTTACCGCAAAGCACTACCAACAAATTCGAAACCATTGCGGCTTTACGTTCTTCGTCGAGATGAACCGTTTCGTTCTCATTCAATCTTTCCAAAGCCATTTCGACCATACCTACGGCACCGTCAACTATCATTTTTCTGGCATCAATAATAGCCGATGCCTGCTGACGTTGAAGCATTACCGCCGCAATTTCGGGGGCGTATGCCAAATAGGTAATACGAGCCTCAATAATCTCAAGTCCTGCTGCCGACACTTTGGACTGTATTTCCTGTCGGATACGTTCCGCAACTATCTCGCTCGAACCTCTCAAACTTCCCTCGTCGGCAACACCGTCACCGGTGGTGTCAACATTAGGCGCAACATCGTAAGGATAAAGTCTTACAATATTGCGAAGCGCACTATCGCACTGCAAAGAGAGATACTCTTTATAGTTATCAACATCAAAAACGGCTTTGGCGGTATCAACCACTTTCCAGATGACCGCGATACCGATTTCGACCGGATTGCCCAAACAGTCGTTTATCTTCTGACGGCTGTTATTAAGTGTCATAACCTTCAAAGAAACCTTTTTATTAACCATCTCTACCGATGCTGTGCCGGTTGAGCTGACCTGCAACTTAGGTGTTGCCTTTACGTCGCCGCTTTGGCTCAATTTTGTCTTTGCAGCAGGGTTGACCGCAACACAGAAGGGATTCACAAAATAGAAGCCTGCGTCCTTTAAAGTGCCGATATATTTTCCGAAGAGCGTCAACACCAAGGCTTCCTGAGGGCCGATAACTTTGAGTCCTAAAAAAGGAATCCACCCAACGCAGACCCAAATAATTCCAACAACAAAAGCAACCGGTGAGCCGCCATTGTCCAACTGTATTCCGCCGTAGATCATAACGCCGAAAGCTGCAATATACATAACAACAGCAAGAAGCATAACAATCAAACCATTTTTACGTTTGCTGATTATTTTTTCATTCATAAGACGTTTCTCCTATCTTTGTGATATTAAAATGATATCATAATAATTGCAATTTGTCAATATTTTTTCAAAAATTTGTTTTGTTGTTTTCTTATGAAACTGCAAACAATAAATAAAACAAAAGGAGAAAAATTATGGACAACAGTAAACACCATCCGAAATATAAAGCAAAGCACGAATTTTCCGAAACGCCGTTTGCCGACGCGTTTTATGAACTTCCTGTTGATTGTAATGATATGGTCAACACATTTGGCACTTATGAAATTCAAAGGACCAACGATACTGCAAATTTCTTCCCTTGCATTTGCCAAGGATTGCCCGACCAACAGCATATAATCGAGAATTTGAACGGTAAAAACTCAATAACAAGAAATCAACAACAGCATTGTAACCCCCAGCATCAAAACAGAGATTTTCAAAATGATTAAACATTGACAAACAGATAAAGTTATTGTAAAATACAGGGTGTTATCACCTGCCCCCTTAGTTAAATGGATATAATACACCCCTCCAAAGGGTTAGTTGCGCGTTCGATTCGCACAGGGGGTGCCAAAAGCGGCGAGTTAACACTCGCCAAAAAAAGCAACCCCGCCGATTAAGTTCGGCGGGGTTGTTTTTTTATTTCATTCTATCTTTACGGTAAGGGATCGGGCGGATAACCTGCTTAGGATCAGGTGCTGTTTCGAGCAACTCAGGGTTTTTAAGATACTTTTTGAATTTTCTGAATGCCAAAGCAAAATAACTGCCTGAACAGATTCGCTCATCCATAACAACGCCCATAGGAATGCTTTTTTCCAAATACACATTTCCTTCCTTGTCGGTCTTTGCGACATCACGGCTATTACCTAATGTAATTAAAACACCTATTGTACCGAAATTGTAGATATGATGGAAAATATGGTTAGTACGGATACTTGCCAAATTGGAGATGAGCATACTGGCGTGGAACGGGCTTGCATCAATGATTGCTCTGGGAAGCAAACCGAATTTATCAAGCACCTTAAAAGCGCAAACACCTAAACGGAGCAAACCGGGTACACTTACAAGTACCTTTACCAACTTATCAGTGGCATTTTCCGTCTCGCCGTCACGGTTAGATTCTATGTACGCATTCATCTTATCGTTGACCTCAAAAATCGTATCTGTAGGATCGAAATAGGTCTTGGAAGTTGTGCCGTTATCCATCTGTCCATTTTTCAAAACGACCATGCCAACGGCCAACTCATTACGGTCATAAACAGTCTTATTAACAATAAAACGGTTTAAACAAGGAAATTCGCCTATGATTCTTGAATACGCCGCAATAAACACAGCCAAGTGACTGATGTTTTTACCCTCTTTGCGTTTGGCGTTTAAGTAATCCTGAATCGGTTTATACGGAATATCAAGTTCGATCATATTAAGCGCATCGTTTCGTTGCGGCATAATATGGGGTGATACCAAATACTCCAAATTTACATTTTTAGCTTTCTTTCCGTCTCTTCTCATAAAGACCCCCATCACAGTCGCCTTAACCGACGATAAAAAATCTATTTAACAATATCAGTATATCCGTTTTTCGTTGATAAGTCAACAAAAATCGACACGATGCAACCGAAACTGCAAAAAATACCACCCCGTTTTTTTGGGGTGGTACAGCATTATTCAGCCTCAAAAAGAGCCTTTATTGCAAGGTAGGTCATATAAACGTCAAACTTTGAAACCACCTCAAAAGGTGCGTGCATAGAAAGTACAGGCACTCCAAGGTCAACAACGTCAACACCTAAGTTTGCAATATATTTTGCAACCGTTCCGCCGCCGCCCAAATCAACCTTGCCGAGTTCACCAGTCTGCCAGGTGACACCGTTTTCGTCCAGAATCTTTCTTATCCAACCGACAAATTCAGCCGACGCGTCAGATGTATCACCCTTGCCTCTGGCACCGGTATATTTAGTGATAACTGCACCATAATTTACCTGAGATGCATTTCTTCTTTCCATAACATCGGGGAAGGTCGGGTCAAAGGCAGCGTTGACATCAGCAGACAAGCACTTTGAATTACGAAGCGCTCTATATCCGCTGCCGCCCTGCATTTTTGCCAAGTCCTCTGCAAGATATGCTAAAAAGGCGGAGTTCAAACCTGTATTTCCATCGGAACCGGTTTCTTCCTTGTCAGCGAGAATGGAAACGCTGGTATACTTGGGTGCGTCAACAGTCATTGAAGCCATAAGGCAAGGATAAGCGCAAACGCGGTCGTCATGTCCGTACGAACCGATGAGCGACCTGTCAAAACCTACATCGCGAGGTTTGCCGGCAGGTACACATTCGAGTTCTGCCGAGAGGAAGTCTTCCTCTACTATTCCGTATTTTTCGTTAAGGATGTTAAGAATGTTAAGTTTAACAAGCTCGCTTCCCTCGTCTGCCTTGAAACTGCGGCTGCCGATAAGAACGTTAAGCTCCTCACCCTTGATTATCTGACCTGCGGGACGCTTGACCTGCTCCTGAGCCAGATGCGGTAAAAGGTCGGTTATAACGAAGCAGGGTTCGTCATCGTTTTCACCAACAGAAACATCAACAGTTGTTCCGTCCTTTTTGCAGAAAACACCGTGCAAAGCCAAAGGAGTTGCGACCCACTGATATTTCTTAATGCCACCGTAGTAGTGTGTCTTGAAAAGAGCAAGTTCCGAATCCTCATACAACGGGTTAGGTTTCAAATCGATTCGAGGAGAATCAATGTGAGCTGCGGCAATGCGAAGACCCTTTTCCACAGGCTCGGTTCCAATTACAACGAGTGCCAAAGATTTTCCGCGATTATTGATGTATACCTTGTCACCTGCTTTATACTGTTTTGCTTCATCATATTCTTCGAATCCTTGGGCTTTGGCTAATTCGATAGCCTTTTTGACTGC
Source organism: Acutalibacteraceae bacterium (assembly GCA_045647525.1). GTDB lineage: Bacteria > Bacillota > Clostridia > Oscillospirales > Acutalibacteraceae > UMGS172. The sequence goes on along the minus strand of JAZRMK010000016.1, from coordinate 21,799 downwards.
CAAACGCTCAGTTTTCGCAACACCTAAAAAATCAGTATAGCCCTTACAGAATTCATCAACAACCGCAAAATCGGTGCTATCCTTTGAGAGTCCGTTGGTTTTTTCATAGAAAAGTTTTGATTTTAAATCCTTAACTAAGTCAGACATATCCATTCTCCTTAATCCATATTTTTATAATTTTCTTCGGTTTTCAAAACCTTTTCAACATACTGTTTGGTTTCGGGATATTCTATTTCCTCTAAATCGAGTTTTCCGTCGTCGCCTGCCCATTTCTTAACGTTGTTAAGGCCTGCATTGTAGGCGGCAAGAACGGCGACCGAATCATTCTCAAACTGTTCTGAAAGATATTTTAAATACCGCGTTCCGTACTTTATATTTGTTTCAGGGTCCTTGGCATCAACCGAAAATTCTGTATCCTCATCTCCCAACATTTTTTGAATGTGCAGGAATGTGGGTTCAGTTAGTTGCATCAACCCCGTGGCCCCTTTTTCTGAAACAGCTTCGGGATCAAAACCGCTTTCGCAATTTATAACCGCCATAACCATTGATTCCCGAATGCCGTATTCCTTGCAGTATTTTTCAACGTAATCTTCATACTGTGAAGGGTACATATATTTCATTACAATATTATAACCAATAATACCGACAATAGCCAGCATTATAACGGTCATTATTATTCGAAAGGCTTTCATCAAAGACTCCTAAATCAGAGGTGTTTGATAATATCGGTTTTAAATTTTTCGATATCACCGTCGTTATAAACTATATGTTTGGTCCTCGACTTGTAAAACTCGTCGGGTTTTCCTGCGTTAAGTCTGACATCTGCCTGTTCATTCGTCAGATTATCGCGTTTTAAAATTCTCTCCTTGCGCAGATTCATTGGGCAAAGAACCGCCACGACCCTGTCACACACCACATTAAGACCGCTTTCAAAAAGTGTAGGCGCATCAAGTAAGACCTTAGATTTGCCCAATAGCGCAAACTCACTTATCTGCTTTTCAACTTGCCTTTTCACAGCAGGCAACATTATGCCGTTGAGAATTTCAGTTTTTTCTTTTGTGCAGAACGCTCTTGACGCCAAAAGCTTTCTGTCAAGGCTTCCGTCTGGCAAAATCACATCGTTTCCAAAGTTTTCCGCCAAAAGTGCGAGTGTTTCGCTTCCCTTTTCGGTCACAACACGAGCTAACCTATCACAGTCGATCACTTCCCAACCGTTCTCGCGGGCAACACCCGAGAATACAGTTTTACCGCTGCCACTGGGACCTGTCAGTCCAACGATTTCAGGCATACTTATAACCTGAAAGGCTGCGGCACGGATAAGTCGGTTATAAACGGCAAGGCCAACACCCTTTTTCTCAGGCACACGTGCAAAACAAACCTCGCAGTCCTTTTCGTCAAGTTCACGCAACACATCAAACAGAACAGCCGCCTGTGTAGATGCGTCTTCCTTTTGACCAAAGCTTACGGTCGGCACCGAAAGATCTTCTTCGCCCTCAAAAACGAGTGCAAAAACACCCTCTTTTGCCTGGTCGTTAACAAAAAGTCGGAATTTTTCAAAACTGCCGTCAACCATTATGACCTTTGCTTTTGGAGAATAATGTTTGTACTTCATACCGGGAGACGCCACCGCAACACCCTTTTCAGGTTCGGCTGTCACCGCTTTATCCACCACTATATCGGGCAAGATTTCACTCAACTGTTCAACCGTAACACCGCCCGGACGAAGCAATCTCGGCGGATTGCAGCAGAGCGATACAACGGTCGATTCGACACCGACCTCAGACTTATTGGAAACAACGATCGCATCAATTTTGCCGTCAAGGTCTGTAATGACGTGCTCTGCCGTCGTTGGACTCGGTGAACCCGAAAGATTTGCAGAAGGTGCCGCCAACGGCAGACCGCTTCTGCCGATGATCTCACGAGCAACTGTGTGTTTAGGCATTCTTACAGCCACGGTATCAAGACCGGCACTGACCGATGCAGGTATTTTTTCGCCTCTGGGTAAGACCATCGTCAAAGGCCCGGGCCAAAACTTTTCGGCAAGTTCCAAAGCCTTGTCAGGCACGTCGGCAACGACATCACGGAGCATATTCATATCCGAAATATGCACTATCAGAGGGTTATCCTGCGGCCTGCCTTTTGCTTTAAAAATATTGCCTACTGCCTCTTCGTCAAAACAATTAGCGGCAAGTCCGTAAACGGTTTCGGTAGGAATACCGACCAAGCCGCCGCTTTTTAAAATTTCACAGGCTCTGTCCAAATTGACAGTGTCTGCATCCAGATCAAACACGTTCAAACGTTCTGTCAGCATTCTTCCCTCTCCTTTACTGTTTATTCTTCCTGCGACTGTTTTAACATTTCAGTGCGGTAGTAGGTTATCAGCGCATCAACAATATCGTCAATGTCACCGTTCATTATCTGGTCTAATTTATACAAAGTCAGACCGATACGATGATCGGTCATTCTTCCCTGCGGGAAATTGTAGGTCCTGATTCTTTCGGAACGGTCGCCTGTGCCGACCTGAGCCTTACGGTCACTTGCGATGGCCTCATTCTGCTCGGAGACCATACGTTCATACAATCTCGAACGCAGAACCTTCATCGCCTTATCCTTGTTCTTATACTGGCTACGCTCATCCTGACACTCAACAATAAGTCCCGTCGGCAGATGGGTAATACGAATAGCCGACTCGGTCTTATTAACGTGCTGACCACCCGCACCACCTGCACGGTAGGTATCTATCTGCAAATCGGCAGGGTTTATTTCAATTTCAACCTCTTCGGCCTCGGGCAAAACAGCAACAGTGACAGTCGAGGTATGAATTCTGCCCTGCGTTTCGGTTTCGGGCACACGCTGAACGCGGTGGACACCGCTTTCGTATTTAAGACGCGAATATGCACCCTCACCCTCGACCATAAAGCTGACTTCCTTAAAGCCGCCGAGTTCGGTTTCGTTAACACCCACAAGCTCTGTCTTCCAACGGCGCGATTCGGCGTACATAGTATACATACGGTAAAGGCTTGCCGCAAAAAGTGCCGATTCTTCACCGCCTGCACCGCCGCGAATCTCAACGATAACATTTCGGCTGTCGTTGGGGTCCTTCGGAAGAAGCAGAATTTTAAGTTCCTCGGATATACATTCAATGCTCTCTTTAGCAGACAGCAGCTCTTCCTCTGCGAGTTCCTTTAACTCTCTGTCCAGTCCGCCCATTTCGAGCATTTCCTTTGCTCCCTCGAAATCAGACTTTGCTTTTTTATATTCCCTGAACTTTTCGACAATAGGCTCGATTTCACGGTGTTCCTTCATAAGTTCCATCAACAACGAGCTGTCGCCTATCACCGTCGGATCGGTCATACGGGTTGCAATTTCATCATAGCGGCGTTCAACCGCTTCCAACTTATCAAACATCTTTTATTCCTTAATTATCTGCTTAATATTTTTTTCGGCTTTGACACGGGGCAGCATAACCTCGTGCCCGCAGCCGTCACATTTCATTTTAAAATCCATTCCCACGCGAAGCACCGAAAATGTATTGCATCCGCAGGGGTGACTTTTTTTCATAACAAGCTTATCTCCAACCGACACATCCATATTTTAGCCTCCTTAATGCATTTTAAAAATAAAAGGGATACAAAGCCAATTAAGGCGCTGTATCCCCAACCAAACATCCTTTGAGGCAGACGGGAAAACGCGTCACGCCCAACATCTTATTAGCCCAAACGACCGTAAAGCTTGGTGCCGTCAGTCTCCTTAGGTTTTGCAGTTTCAGCAGTTGTTGCAGGCTTTGCTGCACTTTTCTGCTGGGGTCTGCCGCCACGACGGTTGTTTCTGCCGTCTGTTCTGCCGTTCATTCTCACAGGTTTGCCTTCAACGCAGATAACAACTCTTCTTGAAGGGCCATCACCGATAGACATTGAAGAAACACCTTCAATACCCTGAACGGTAGTATGGATAACTCTTCTCTCGTAAGGATTCATAGGCTCCAAAGAACGATTGCGACCGGTACGAAGTACCTGATTAGCAGTTCTTCTTGCCAATGCTTCGAGAGTATTTTCTCTCTTCTCACGGTAGTTGCCGATGTCGATAACAATACGATAGTAACCGCTGCCCTTCTCATTAGCAACAAGGGACGCAAGATACTGTAACGCATCCAGAGTTTCACCTCTGCGGCCGATGATAACGCCGAGTTTATCGTTGCCGACAAGTGTAATCTTTGAGCCGCCCTCAACGTCACAAATTGTTGCGTCAACGTCGGTGCAACCCAACTTTTTAAGTACTTCTGCAAGGTATGCGTATGCCTTGCCTGCGGGTGATGCAGGGTCAACCTCCGAAGCAGGAACTCCTACGGGTTCTGCCTTAGGTGCTACCTCTGCTTTGACCTCTTCTGTCTTTTTAGGTTCAGCACTCTTAGGTGCGTTCTTTTTCTCATTATTTGCCTTCTTGCGAGGCTTTGACTGAGGTTTTACCTCGTCAGGCACCTCTATATAGGCGCGAACTTTTGCGTCACTTCCACCGAAAAGACCGAGTGTCTTTTTCTTGGGAAGAGAAATTGTCTCGGTTTGAACATTATCTTCAAAACCGGGATTAAGCTGATTTATTGCGTCCTCCATTGCAGCTTCAACTGTGCTGCCGACGCCGATTGCTTCCCTTAAAATCAATTTGAAATCCTCCTTGGGACCTTACTTATCAGAGATTTCTTCTCTTACTTTTACACGTTCTATTTTCTGCTGCTCTACCTTTGCACGCTCAACAATAGACTTGGACTGTTCCTTCGCCGCCATGGCATTAGGACCGTAGACCAACTGCATAGTGGACTGCAATCCACCCGAAACAACGTTCGAACATCCCCAATAGAAGCCAACAGCTCCGGGAACTCCGAATGCGATAATCAACGAGAAGATAGGCATAATGAGCATCATACCTGCCATATTGGGTGCATCGGGGTTTGCTTTCTTTTGAATCTTCATTGAAACGATACTTGAAATCATTGCCGTCGCAAATGAGAACAAGGGAATAAGCCAAAGTGCATTAGTCTTGGAAAAGTTCCAGCTAAAATCAGGAGTTTCGGCAAGGTTTATACCGAAAAGATCGAAATCAATGGTTTCAATTTCCTTCAAATCGCCGCCTTTTTCAGCAAACTTATCAACTATGAGCTGATTTGCGTGCTTACCGGACAATTTGTCAACCAAAACGACCTCACGAGTGATAGCATTATCCTTGGTGGCAAGGGTTTTTATCTTGCCTTCGGTCGATTTGGAATCATACTTTTTATCTGCGGTGACAATATCTTCAACAAGCAGAACCTTGGCATAATACTCAACGTCGCCGTCATACTTTGCAGCCAAATCAATAGCCTCTTTTGAAGCCTTTACCTTATCAAGACCGACCGACTTCCAATCGATGCCCGACTCTTCGGCAGTAGCAACATAAGCAGACCAGTTTTTTGCGGTGCTTAACGCAGCATTGTCAATATTAAGTACAAAGGTAAGCGGACTGGCAACTGCCCAATAAACGCCCATCATTACAAGAAGACGAACCACCATGGGCAAGCAACCGCCCGACATAGAGACCTTCTCCTTGGTATAGAGCTCGTTTACAGCCATGCTGTATTTTTGTTTATCGTTGCCGTACTTTTTCTTTAAAGCATCCATCTTAGGCTTGATTTTAGCCTGCTTTGCAGAAGATTTCTGGGCCTTGATTGTCAACGGTAACATCAAGATGTTGACAACAACGGTAAAAATGACTACCGAAAGCGCAAAGTTTCCCCCGCACAAATCACTCAACTGAGCCAGGATCCAACCCATAGGTTTACTTAAAAAGTCCATTACTCGCTCCTTAGCTTTCCTTTTACTTTTTCGGACAAATATTCCGATTCTTTACGTTTCTTCTTTGACTTACGTTTGGGTACGGGATCGTAATAATCACCCTTATTTAAAGGATTGCACCTCAATACTCTCCAAACGGTAAGACCGAGTCCTACAAATGCTCCCCTTTCTTTAAATGCTTCAACTGCATACGCCGAACAGGTTGGCGAAAACCTGCAACACGGTTTTTTAAGGGGAGATATGAATTTTTGATAAAACCTTATAATCGCAATAAAAATGTACTTCATTCTTTTTCCTCGGGAATAAGCCCGCACATTTTAAAGTGCTGCAACATAGCCGACTCTACCTCATGGCTTTTGGCAAAAGGTGTTCTCGACCTTGCAACAAAGACAATATCTGCTCCACAGCAGTCAACAGTCTTTAAGCACTCACGTAGCGAGGCATCAATAACCCGTCTTGCGCGATTACGCATAACGGCACAACCGACCTTTTTGCCGGCGGTAATACCGTATCTTACTTCTCCGCGTTTGTTGAACATGACATACGTCACAAGCAACGGATGAACGAAACTTTTGCCGCGGCCGTAAAGCCGCCTGAAATCCTTATTAAGATTTAATTTGGAGGATTTCATATTACACTTCCGTTCAAAATAATTTTCCTAAAAGATAATAACAGACACAAAACGGTCGCGACAAGCGCGACCGCACCGAAAAACAGTCACCTGAAAACAGTAACGGTTAATCAGGCAGTCAAGCTCTGTCTTCCCTTAGCTCTGCGGCGAGCAAGCACCTTGCGGCCGTTAGCTGTAGCCATTCTTTTACGGAAACCATGCTCCTTAGCGCGATGGATTTTCTTGGGCTGATAAGTTCTTTTCATTTCTTTTACCTCCTTCATCCGTACGTCATGATTATGTCTTAGTGGAACCGCGACCAACGGAATGTCGCCGTAAATTAGAAGATAGTATCAGACATAACCTATCAAGTTTGAATTATACTCCAAATACCCTACAATTGTCAATATAAATTTACAAATTGAGGCAAATTTATAAAGCCTTTACTAATTATTTTCTTTTTCTTCACGAGCATCATCAGCATCAACCATACTGCTGATAAATTCTACCATCATTAACAGTTTTTCACGGCTTTCCGCATTCAAGGCAGCACCGTTTAATGTAAGATTACCGCTGTTGCTTATCTTTTCCTTTAAATCACAAAGCAACAGAGCAGCATCAGTGTTTTCCTCTTTCACGCCAAGCAAGACATCAGTCGAAACCGAAAAAACCTCACACAATTTTACAACCTTATCGATATCTAAGTTGCGGCGTCCCTGCTCATACATTCCTATTGTACTAGCCGAAACACCACCAATTTTTTGTCCCAATTCCTGTTGCGTAAGTCCTGCTTTTTTACGCAACGCCCTGATTCTGCCGCCAATTAAATTCATTATTATCCTCGCTTTCGATTTGTTTTGCTTTTAAAACAAATTCCGATATCTCCACTGCCATTTTAACACATACAGTGTGATTTTTCAACAATTTCATTACTTATTTTGTCATAAAAATTGCATTAACGTTGTACCAACTTTTGTTGAATCACACGAAATGTGTGATTTTCGACCTTTTCCCCTTGATTTTAGCAAATTTTCGTGGTAACATTTTGAATGCAAGCTCCGGTTACGCCTGTATTTGAAGATTCTTCACAAAAATAAACGAGCGCACAAAACGTGTGATTTTATCCTATCTTTCAGATTTCGGAGGAGAATATGACACTAAAAGAGTTAGGTCAGCAATATTTAGACACTGCGGCAGCTATTCGTAAACGGGCAAAGGAATTGAACAGTAACGCCGATTCTCTTTCTATCGGTGAGCGCATTGTGCTTAAACGTCGGATAGCCCAACTATGCTACGACATAAACGAATGCCGTGCAAACGCAAAAACGTTGATAAATTACAACCGCAAAGGAGCGAATAAATGACAAGAGCAACATTTAGCCTGGAAATTTTCGGCGACCGACTTCCGATTGCCAATTATTACAGCAGCGGCGACAACTCCAAAAAAATCGAAAAAATGCGTAAGGCATTAGAAACTGCCATTGAAGCCGAATTAACTGACCGCCAACGACTTATGGTGACTGAATTTTATTTCAACGGGAAAAACGTGACGCAGATCGCCAAAGAATACAATCTTTCAAAATCGACCGTTTCAAGACACATCACTCGTTCAAAAGAACGTTTGAAATCGGCGTTGAAATACGGGGTTTATTCACTTTGGGGTAATTAAAAAACCGCCCTATTAGGGAATTGCGATTAGGGAAAAATTGGTTTTTCTCCGATGTTTCCCCCGTCGCTTTGTCGCCAAGCCTTGTAAGACACAAAGTATTACTGCGGCTTGGCGACTTTGCGAGCGAGAAAAGCATTTGGCTACAAAACTGCTCCGCACCTAAAACGGTTGTATTTTTGATAGGATAAAAGGCAAAAAACCACGGCAGCGCTGACGCGTGCCGCGGCTTTTTAACGCATTAGACTACAAAAAGACATTCTTTTAGGCAAATTATCCCTAACCGAAATTCCCTTTTAGAGCGGTTTTTTATAAAAGATAAAGACCTGATTTGAGAACAACAAATTCACGGTTTCCGATTCTTAAATATTTATGTATCGGTTCGTCAAATACTGCGTGTTCCAAAACTGTATAGGTTTTCATATTAACCTCTAAAATATTGCGTGCTTTATAGTTGCAAACATAAAGTTTTTCCGCGGCTTCATCTATCCACATACCCTCAGGACCCGAGAACGAAGAATCGTTCGAGCCGCCGATGCGAAGTTCCTCACGCATAGTGCGAAGGTTGAATCTAATAAGGGTATTCTTATTATAAAAGCAAGCCCACAAGGTGTGTCCGTAATGAGCAATGGCTTTGGGGCCATCATCCTTATATCTTACTGTTCCCTGCCATTCAACCTTATTATCGGCATCATAAATTGCAGCTTCGCCGTTTTCTTTTACGACAAAAATGCGGTCATTTTCAAATTGTGCACAGTTACAGGTTATGAAATCACCACCGTTAAGGTTGGGAATATTGCGATTTGCACCGAATTTTATAAATTCATAGTCGGCTCTGGTACGCTTTGTTACAACGCCGTCTTCCAAAGAAACTGATTTATAAGACACAACCGTTTTATCCTCAAATTCGGGGCAGCGGTACACCACTATAAAGCCGTCGGGAGTTTCCAAGATATCATAAATCTGCTCGGAAAAAAGTTTCTTCACAGTATCCCTCTTTTCAATAAATCTATATCATATACATTGTATCTTATACTGCTCGTTATTGCAACGATGAATTACGAAAATTGTCAAATTTCTTTAAATTTAGTAGTATAACACTCTCAAAGAGACACAAAGAGGACAGACAGCATAAAATATAGAGGTGAATGTTTAAATTTATCCTTTAAAGGCAAAAATATCTTTGCAAGAAAACAACTGAACCTAACGCCAGGAGAGTGAATTTTAAAGTGACCGTAAAAAGAGGAGATATTTATTACGCGGATTTAAGTCCGGTTATCGGCAGTGAGCAAGGCGGCGTAAGACCTGTACTTATTGTTCAAAATGACATCGGAAATAAATTCAGTCCGACCGTTATAGCTGCTGCCATTACCAGTCAACGCGATAAGACCAACCTGCCGACCCACATAAAAGTTGATGCCGACGGATGTGGACTTTCGAAAGATTCAATAGTCTTACTCGAACAGGTGCGCACCATCGACAAGCAACGATTAAAGGAAAAAATGGGCAGTCTGCCCGACAGTGCAATGAACAAAATCAACGAGGCACTGTCTGTAAGTTTCGGTTTGGGCGGCATATAGAAAGAAGACCATAGCACGTTTGTGCTATGGTCTTCTTTATTGTGTTTTTACTTTTTATGTTTCTTATAGCGGTCCTCTTCGCTAAAAACGCAACCGCAGTATTTTTGCATATAAAGACCTAATTCGCGAGCCTTCTCCTGCCCCTGTTTAAATACGGGTCTAAAATCACGATATAAAAACTGAACGCCATACTTTTCGGCAACCTCTTCGGCTATCAGTTTCATAAGATCGTGGTTCTGATACGGACTTATAAACAGTGTTGAAGTAAAAGCATCAAATCCGTTGAGTTTTGCCATCTCAGCCGTCTTTTCCAAACGGTCGCGATAACAAAAAGAGCAACGGTTGTCGAAATCAGGGAAAATCTCTTTAATGAATCTCCTTAATCCGTATTCATTTTCTACTATCAACTTAGCTTTTATACCTTCGGCGTACTCAACCAAGGTCATTTTTCGGGTTTTATACTCTTTTAAAGGATGAATGTTAGGATTGTACCAAAAAAGCACAGGTTCGATTCCTTCATTGCGCAACGAATCAATGCACATTACCGAACACGGCGCGCAACAAGTGTGAAGTAAAAGTTTCATATTCTCACCTCAAAAACATTATACCTTTTTAAATAGATTTGTCAACATCGCGCACGGAGGTTGACAACGTGCAAACCATATTATAAACTAAAATCAACTAATAAGGAGGTTTTGCAAATGAATGCTTTTAAATTCACGAAAACCCAACTTTTAAAGTATAAAATCATATATCCGCGTTACAACATGTCCTACCTTGTAACGCGCGAGTTGCAGAAACTCGTCAAAAAGATCTCAAAAATCACAGGCAAAGAAACTCTTATGTTGCCCGACAACAAACGAGAGTTCAACTATGAAATCGTTGTTGATAACGCCAACCGATGCGGCAGCCCCGAAATCAATGACTATGACACCTATGTAATAGCACCTGTCGGGAACAAAATTTTCATCAAAGGCGGACGACCCTACTCCACGGTAGCAGGTGTCAAACGATTCATTAAACTTCTCGAAAAAGGAGAACCTATCACCCAAACTATAACGGGAAGTTACGATGCTGACAAATCACGTTTCGGAAAAGATTACCGCCTTGCCTGGAATGATGACTTCGACTCTAAAGAAATTGATGAGTCGAAATGGCAAATTTATTACGAAAAGAAACTTTGCTACTGTGAAGGCTTAAACGGCAAGCAGACTATGCGTTGCAGAAAAGAACCGCCCAACACCTTCCAGAAGGACGGCGATCTTTACATCTGCGCAACCGAAACCGAAGATGCATACTACGGCGGTATGCTCTGCACACACGACACAATGCGCTACAAATACGGTTTCATTGAAATAAGCGCTATTCACCCCAAAGGTGCAGGTTTTTGGACAGCCCTTTGGCTCAACGGTAACAAGGGTAAAAACGGTGATTATTACGCCGAAATTGACGTAGACGAGTGCTACGGCAAGGGCGGAGATTATGTTCTGGGCAATACATTTGCATGGCCATCGAAAAAGTGTAAAGAAGAAAAGGACGGTCAGCTTGTTCATTACTGCAACCGCAAAAACGCCGACGAAAGAGGCTTCTGGCAGGACTATCACACCTTCGGTTTTGAGTGGGACGAAAAGCGAATGACATTTACCTGCGACGGTTTTCCTTATAAAACGCAGGATATCACCAAGACTGATGCCGAAAAAGAAGCGTTTCAAGTGCCCTTCTTCCTGCGACTTAGCATGGCATTAGGTTTCTCAGCAAGGAAAGAAATCAGCACTGATCCATGGGAATGGGAAAACACAAACAAACTGATAGTTGACTATGTCAACATCTATCAAAAGCCTGACCAAGAAATTTTTATAAACGAAATTTTTGGTTGGGATGCATTTGAGTAAAGAAAAGCATCGAGGTTTCCCTCGATGCTTTTTTATACTTTTTCAGGTGTCTTTTTCAACATTTTATATATTTCCTCAGTTGCAATTCTTGCCTTCGCAACGAAATCACCTTTAACCTTTGGAAAGCAAAAATATAACGCATTATGATCACCTATGCAGATCATATCGCCTATCTCATACCAATAAAAATCGGAATTAAGGCTATACATTGAAACGGCATTCTGAGTATAATCCAATTCGCCGTCACAACCCACGAGATGAAATCCTTCTTTTGAATGAGTAAGTCTGCCGTTTCCAACCTTATAAATGCATTTTGTATCCAACTGCATATAAATATCCACATCAACATCTAGCAGATATTCGCCGTTTTCTATTTCTTTTATTACGCACTCACGTTGCCATTTGTACCAATCAGGGATATGCGGGAACTCGGTTTCACCTCTGTTAGCTTTCAAAAATCCCCACTCGGTCAGTTCATAAGATTTTCCACAACTTTTGCAGGAAAGAGTTGTGCCCTTGCCTATCATCGAGCCTTCCTCGTGACAATTTGCACATTTGAAAAGAGGTCGGTTAAGAAAATCCGCGCGAAAATCCTCAGTGATTCTAATTCCGTTGTCAAGCTGCCACTTAAAATAATCGAGGTCAAACTTATTAGCAATGACTGCGTTTATCTCGTCAACCGACATATTTTTGATATCTTCGGGTGATAAAATATACTCCATATCGGCTGAAACTTTAACCTTCCGGCGTTGCAAATTGTTATATAAAGGATCCCTTAAAAACGTTCCCTTTCCCGTTATCATAACTACGGGAACGCCCAACAATTTTATACATTTTCCAAGGCTTTCAGGCAAAACTGTTGTAGTGCCTTCAAGACTATAACCGGCTTCAGGAAACATCAATATGGAACTGTTGAGTTTTTTTATACAGTAAACCATATTGCGCACAAGCCTGCTATCCTGCACAAATTTTTTAGTCGGCACACAACCAAGCAAACGCATCAAAAAACGCTTACCTACAAAGCCGTCTTCGGTGCAAACTATATTAAATCTGCGTGGAAAAATTATTGAAGAAGCAATTTTGAGGTCAATAAAACTGCAATGGTTCATAAGATACAGGCAAGGTTCCTTTTTACCCAACTTTTCCATTCCGATTTTTCTGTATGAAAATCTTGTTGCCAACAAATCGGGCAACGACACGATTTTCAAAAGCAATCTCATAACAAACAACTGCTTCCACGGTTTAAACTGCCTTGCTCGAGGGAGAGACGAAACTTCACTGTATGATTTTTCTTTTATCTTTATCCTCATAGAACACCCTCTGAAATCAGATTTTTTGTACTTCTTTTACGGTTAAAGTCTTGCCGCACACCGTAAATTTTACTTCATATTCGAAATATTTAAGACCGTATACTCTATCGGGGTCGTTCTGATATGACGGTCTTGGATCTGCCGCTAAGATCTGTTGAAGTGACCGGCATTTTTCAGCCTCTATTTCTGCCTTCAACTCTTCGGGGAACACCACTTCCAGCCTGTAATCAAGATAATCCTCTGCAAAGCCGCCGGTAGCACCTTGGTGACTGTCAGTAAAAGCAAGGTACGGTTTTATATCAAAAATCGGTGTTCCGTCGAGCAGGTCGGCACCCGAAACATACAAAACAGGACCTTTATCCTTAGTTAACTCGACCTTTAACAGTTTTACCGACGACAATCCCAGTTCGTTGGGTCTGAACGGAGAACGCGTGGCGAAAACACCCATTCTGGTGTTGCCGCCCAATCGAGGCGGACGAACTGTCGGTGACCAACCGTCCCTTACGCTCTTTGAAAATTGCCAAATAAGCCAAATGTGCGAAAACCCGTCAAGACCTCTTACCGCATCGGGATTTCTATACTCGGGTTCAAACACTATTTGAGCAACAGTGTCCTGAACCATACCGCTTTGTCTTGGAATTCCGAATTTTTCCGAAAATCCCGTTTTTATGGTGGCGATTACCTTCAACTGCATTTCGGACAACGTCACTCACCCCTATCTTTATTACATTTTACCACACAATAAGACAAATTAAAACAACTATTTTTTTACAACAAAACACCCCATACCGTTTTCACGGTATGGGGTAAATTTGCGTTTTTAAAAGATATTACTTAATAACATCTTTGGAACGGTCAACATAAGAGGTGTGAAGAATCTTATGTGCCTTATGGCTGCCGGGTTTCTCAAAATACTCATCATAGAGAGCCTTAATAACAGGGCTTTCGTGTGATTTCCTGAGAGTGTTACCTGCATCGTAGCTGTAAAGAGCAGATGCACGAAGAGCCTTGATGTCAACAGTCTGACGAACAGAAGTAGGCTGAATAGGCTGACCACCGCCGTTTACGCAGCCGCCGGGACAGCACATAACCTCAATGAAGTGATAGTTCTTCTCGCCGTTTTCAACAGCGGTAAGTACCTTATGAACATCTTCAAGGCCGCTTACTACACAGATGTTTACATCCATACCAGCAACGTTAACAGTAGCTTCCTTAACAGCAGCAGTACCGCGAACTGCATGGTAATCAACATTCTCAATAGTCTTGCCTTCCAAAACCTCCGCAACGGTACGGAGAGCTGCTTCCATAACACCGCCGGTAGCACCGAAGATAACGCCTGCACCGGTAGCATCGCCCAAGGGAGAATCGAACTTCTCATCGGGGAGCTTGGTAAACTCGATGCGAGCACGCTTGATCATACGAGCAAGCTCACGGGTGGTGATGGTGATGTCGAGGTCAGGAAGACCAGCGGCAGCTTCATCGTCACGCAAAATTTCGAACTTCTTAGCAGTACAGGGCATGACCGATACAGAAACGATGTTCTTGGGATCGATGCCGTTCTTTTCAGCATAGTATGTTTTCAATACTGCACCGAACATCTGCTGAGGAGATTTGCAGGACGAAAGATTAGGAATCATATTAGGATGATACATCTCGCAGAACTTGACCCAACCGGGTGAGCAAGAAGTGATCATCGGGAGTACACCGCCGTTCTTTACACGGTCGATGAACTCGGTTCCCTCTTCCATAATTGTGAGGTCAGCTGCAACGTCGGTATCGAACACCTTGTCAAAGCCCAAACGGCGAAGAGCAGCAACCATTTTACCCTCAACGCCTGTGCCGATTTCCATGCCGAACTCTTCGCCGAGGGCGGCACGAACTGCGGGAGCAGTCTGAACGATAACGATTTTCTCAGGATCGCTCAATGCTTCAAATACCTTATCGGTGTCATCCTTTTCGGAGAGAGCACCGGTCGGGCAGTTTACAATACACTGGCCGCAGGATACGCAACCAACTTCTGCCAAGCCTTTATCAAATCCACAAGCGATGTTGGTGTCAATACCACGGTCATTAGCACCGATAACGCTAACGTGCTGAGCCTTACATGCGGCAACACAACGACGGCAAAGAACGCACTTGTTGTTGTCGCGGATCATATGAGGAGCTGAATCATCAATAGTATAAACGGGCTTATCACCGTCAAACTTGCCTTCGTCCTCAATACCGTAGTCGTTACAAAGTTTCTGGAACTCACAGTTGCCTGAACGCACGCAAGAAAGACACTTTCTATCGTGTGTTGAAAGCAAGAGTTCAAGAGTCATCTTTCTCGACTTCTGAACAGCAACGGAATTGGTCTTAACCTCCATACCTTCTGTTACGGGGTAAACGCAGGAAGCAACAATTCTGAAACCGCGGCCTTCGTTGACCTCAACAACACAGATACGGCAAGCACCGATCTCGTTCATTTCCTTCATAAAGCAGAGAGTAGGAATTTCAATTCCAACCTGTCTTGCTGCTTCAAGAATAGTAGAACCGGCAGGTACAGAGACATCCATACCGTTGATTTTTAAATTTATCATCTTTTCCATTGTAGGCATCTCCTTTCCTTAACCCTTGATAATTGCCTTGAACTTACATGTACCAATACATGCACCGCACTTTACGCACTTTGCAGTATCGATCTCGAAAGCAGGCAGTTTCTTGCCGGGAGCAACATAATCGGTTTTAACAATCGCACCGGTGGGACAAGCTTTTGCGCACATACCGCAACCGAAGCACTTATCCTTAACAATGCTATATTGAAGGAGACTCTTACATACGCCTGCGGGACACTTCTTATCAACAATGTGAGCTACATACTCGTCACGGAAATAACGGAGAGTCGAAAGAACGGGGTTAGGAGCAGTTTGTCCAAGACCGCAAAGAGCGTTCTTCTTAATGTAGTAACAGAGTTCTTCCATTTTGTCGAGATCTTCCAAAGTAGCCTTGCCTTTGGTAATATTGTCAAGCATTTCAAGAAGTCTCTTAGTACCGATACGGCAAGGAGTACACTTACCGCAAGACTCATCAACAGTAAATTCAAGGAAGAATTTTGCAATGTCGACCATACAGCTGTCTTCATCCATAACAATAAGACCGCCGGAACCCATCATAGAGCCAATTTCCAAGAGGTTATCGTAGTCGATGGGAATATCAAGATAAGATGCAGGGATACAACCGCCGGAAGGACCACCGGTCTGCGCCGCCTTAAACTTTTTGCCATTGGGGATACCGCCGCCGATTTCCTCAACGATCTGACGGAGTGTAGTACCCATAGGAACTTCAACAAGTCCGGTATGCTCAATGTTACCGCCCAAAGCAAATACCTTGGTACCCTTTGATTTCTCTGTTCCGATAGACTTGAACCAATCGGCACCATTCAAAATTATTCTGGGGATATTAGCATAGGTCTCAACGTTGTTGAGAACGGTCGGCTTACCGAAAAGACCCTTAACAGCGGGGAAAGGAGGACGAGGACGAGGCTCACCACGATGACCTTCGATAGAGGTCATAAGAGCAGTTTCCTCACCGCAAACGAATGCACCCGCGCCAAGACGAATGTCCATATCAAAATCAAAACCTGTACCGAAGATATCCTTGCCGAGCAAACCGTATTCGCGAGCCTGATCAATAGCGATCTGCAAACGATTAACAGCGATAGGATACTCTGCACGGACATAAACGAAGCCCTGATTTGCACCGATAGCATAAGCTGCGATAGCCATAGCTTCGATAAGAGCATGGGGATCGCCTTCAAGAACAGAACGGTCCATAAATGCACCGGGGTCACCTTCGTCAGCGTTACATGCTACATATTTTTTGTCTGCATCGGGAACGAGGACGCGTGCCAACTGCCATTTTTTACCTGTGGGGAAGCCTGCACCGCCACGACCACGGAGACCGGAATCAAGAATAACATCAATAACCTGTTCAGGAGTCATCTCGGTAAGCACCTTACCGAGTGCCTGATAACCGTCCATTGCAATGTACTCATCGATGTTTTCGGGATTGATAACACCACAGTTACGAAGAGCAACACGCATCTGCGAACGGTAGAAAGCAGTATCGTTAAGAGAAACTTCTTTAACATCAGCTACTTCTTTGCCTGTATCGCTGTAAACCAAGCGCTCAACGACACGTCCTTTGAGAAGATGCTCAGAAACGATTTCCTTAACATCTTCCTCTGTAACACGGCTGTAAAAAGTACCATCGGGATAAACAATGACGACAGGACCCAAAGCGCAAAGACCGGAACAACCGGTCTGAACGATTTTCACTTCCTCGGCAAGACCGTTTGCTTCAATCTGCTGTTTAAAAGCTTCCTGAATTGCAACGCTTCCCGAAGAGGTGCATCCTGTACCGCCACAAATAAGAACTTGTGCACGAATCATAAATATTACCTCCTAAGATTAACCCTTGATATCGCTAATTGTATAATCTGCTACAACCTGACCGCCTTTAAGGTGCTTTTCAATAACCTTATCAACCTTCTCAGGAGTCATTTTAACATAAGTAACCTTTTCCTTGTCGGATTCATAAATCTCGACAATAGGCTCATACTGACAAATGCCGATACAACCCGTTTGGGTAACAGTGATCTTGTCAGCAAGACCTGCCTTGGTAATGCCCTCCACAAAAGCGTTGAGAACGGGGCGTGCTCCTGCTGCAATACCGCAGGTTGCCATGCCTACAACAACTCTTGTTTCGTTTGCGCCCTCACGAAGAACAACCTTATTCTTCATCTTGTCTCTGATGGCTGCGAGTTCTGCCAATGACTTCATAATTATCTATCCTTTCTGAAATGATTTATTAACTATTTATTTATGCGTACTGCTCTTTGAGATAACCCTTCATCCACCATACGACCTCAGGGTTATTAAGCGGTACAGACCCTAACTGCTCACGCATCTCTCTTGTGTCAAGAGAAACCGTCTTGTCAGGCATTATGTGTCTGAACAAAAAATCGCGTTTCGGGTTGCATTGAATAAGCGTAACAATAGTAGATACGATATCGCCCAACGGCGTTGTATCAATATGGTTTTTGTAAAACAGAGCCGTGGTAACTGTACCGTGGTTAATCGGGTCTTCGCTTTCGTGCTGTGACTTTATTTCTACATAACCGCCGGTCATTTCAGCTTCCATTTTCAAAAGAGGAAGCCCTAACCCAACGTTTCTTGTCTTACGCGTCGTCCAAAACGGATTTGTTATATTGATTATGAACTCCTCGGTCATTCCGCAGCCGTCATCGGAAATGTCAACCTTTATCGTTTCATCCGTTTCCGTGATGATTATTCCTATATTCTTTGCCTTAGCGCGTATTGAATTTTCGGCAATATCAAGAATATTAAGCGATAATTCCTTCAAAGTTCACACCTCAACTTTTCAAATAATTTGCGACGCACTAAATCACTGCTATAAGGTTCATCATCTATCTCTAAGTGCCATTCGGCATCCCTTATATCCCAAAGGAAATGCGCATCGGAACTAACCAAATGTATTTTACCATTAACCGCAGGGATTTTTTTGCAGTATTCCGAAATATTACTGCCATCGTGAAACTCAACACAGTTAAATTTCGGTGTTTCCGGCAGAGTGCCCAAGGTGTAGACAACACCGTTCATCTGCCTGTCTATATGCGCAGGATAACAAACACCTCTAAACCGTTTTACAAGTTCGGGAACATCATCATACGAAATATCAGTAGCGTTGGAAAGAAGATGCTCTTCCGTTCCTATCACATTATCTTCTTCATCCATAATCAACTGCTCGCCGAAGATATCAACTCGGTTTTTTATAAGTATCCTGTGCTTCTCTATCTCATTTCCAAATTCTATTGCCTCTTCTAATGTTTCGAAAAGACAGACAACATGTATATCCTCCGATGTTGTCAGTTCCATACCTGCTATCGCGACAATTCCCTGCTGCTTTGCAGCTTTAAAGAAAGCAGGGCAGTTCTTGACAGTGTTATGGTCTGTCAGCGCCACAATTTGAAGCCCTGCAATCGTTGCCATTCCGGCAATATTGGCAGGAGTCATATCATTATCAGCACAAGGAGAGAGGCAGGAATGAATGTGAAAATCGTAATAATAGCGGCTCATTATAAGACGTTCGACAACAGAGTCGCCAATTCGTATGCCGTTTTTGAAGAGGTATAGATGTTGATGCCCTTCTCCACAGCGATGTTTTTGACATCCTCGTCAATTTGAACTTCCTCAGCCAAGATAATGCAGGAAACATCTACCAAAGCAGCAACAGCAACGATATTGATATTGGACATAATAGTTATCCAGATATTATCCGCAACCGCACGTCCCATAACCCAACTAAGCAGGTCACCGATATAAACACCGTTAACTTCTCTCGAAGCGTCACTTACAGTAACAGCTTTAAGACCTAACTTCTCGGAAATTTGCTCTACTGTCATTATCTTTCATCCTTTTTCATTCGGATTTTTGTCGTTAAGATATCTTCTAACGATACAAGATTCTATCGAATTATGCCCCTTTACAATGTCCTCTGCCAAAGCACGACAGGTGGGCGCACCGCAAGCACCGCAATCGGTGCCGGGCAAATCTTCTCTGAGTTTCTGTATGTCCGACATCATTCTCATCGACTCACCTATATTGTCGCTAAGCTTTGTCATCGGTTTGTAATCAGGAACACCGGTGAAGAAGCAATCGGACGGGATATAGGGTTCGTCTTCCGACAAAAAGTTTTGCGACACAGGCAGATAACGCCTTAACGTCTGCAATCTTGCTTTTGCAATAAACGGATTTTCCACAGTCATAACACCACCGACACAACCTCCGGTACAGGCATTGAGCTCAATAAACTCCAACTTTGGAATCGTTCCGTCTTCTATCTGGTCAAGCATTTTTATAACGTTCTCGATGCCGTCGGCAGCCAAGTACTTATCATTAAAAATTGCCGTAGCCTCACCACCCGAGGTGGCCCAGCTTATGCCTATCATTCCCGAACGGGAAACCGGCAGAGGCGTTTTATCACGCTTCATCATATTGATGAGCATAAAATATATATCGTTGATGGAAACAACCATATCAATTTGGCTCTTGTATTCCCCGAACCCGTTTTTGACATAACTTGTTTTTGCAGGGCACGGTGAAATAAAGCAGACGCCGATATCTTCATCCTTAAACTCAGGATGCTCTCTCTTCGCCTTTTCCCTTGCCATTTTTGCGGCGATTTCCATAGGAGGCAAAATCGGCATCAAGTTGTCCTTCAAATAAGGAAATCTTAATGCAATAAGTCTTGCTATAACAGGGCACGCCGAGCTGATAACCGGCTTCTTTATACCCTCTGTTTTGATAAAAATTCTTGTATACTCCGAAACGATTTCAGCTGCTTGGGAAACCTCACAAACATCGTTAAAGCCTATATCAAGAAGACCTTGCAAGACATAATCGATATCACCCAGTTCTTCAAACTGACCGTAAAGCGTGGGAGCCGGTAATGCAATTCGCCATTTAAAAGCATTTAAATTTTCAAGCTTATTGCAATCAGCTCTCTTTGCTCTGTGGGGACATACTCTGATACATTCACCACAATCAATGCACCTGTCAGAATCAATGACAGCGTGGCCGTCTCGTACACGAATGGCTTCGGTCGGGCAGTGTTTAAGACACATAGTACAGCCGGTACATCTTTCACGGTCAAGCATTACCGAATGCTGATATGTATTCATTTTAATCAACCGTCCTTAAAGTCTTGCGAATCAGAAGTTTACAACCATTGTAATCTTCGTTCCTTTTCCGAGTTCGGTTTCTATGTCCATTTCGTCGGCATATCGTTTCATATTTGGCAAACCCATGCCGGCACCGAACCCTAACGAGCGAATATTATCCGGGGCGGTAGAAAACCCTTCCTTCATAGCCATTTCAACATTGGCTATACCGGGACCTTCATCGGTAAGTATGATTCTTATACAGTGTTCGTAGACCAAGACATCTGCAACGCCGCCACCTGCATGAATCACCATATTGATCTCACCTTCATACATCGCGATAGACACACGACGAATGGTTTCAGGGTTAATCCCCAACTGGCGAAGATTCTTTTTAACCATAACCGATGCCTGACCCGCAGAGGTAAAGTTTTTGCCATCAACTTCGAAATGAAATTTTAACGGTTCGGTCATACATTCTCACCGCTTCCCGTCAGTCCGTTTGCATAAAGAATACCGCAGGTTTCAAACATACGTTTGTCGGTCGCAAGCAGTACAATACCGCTTTCCTTTGCCAACTCAACCATATCCTCCGTAGGTCTCTTTGAACGAACGAAAACAATGCACATCATATCCATCATTTCAGCCGTTCTGATTACCTGCGCATTGACAAGTCCGGTAAGCAACACGGCCTGATCCCTGACGTATGCCAGAACATCACTCATCATATCGCTTCCGAAGGCCGATTTGATGTCATTTTCCAATTTATCGGCTCCACACAAAACTTCGGCCGAAATCAAATCTTTTAAAGTGCTGATTTTCATTTTCGGTTTCCTTTTTTTATTTAGTCAACGTATTTAGCAATAATGTCGTCGATATCCTTTTCGGTAAGGCGACCGTAAACGTCTTCATTAACAGTAAGAACAGGTGCAAGACCGCAAGCACCGATGCAACGGCAAGCCTCCAAAGAGAATCTACCGTCAGCAGTGCATTCGCCTGCCTGAATTCCGAGTACCTCACTAAGTCTGTCAATAAGTTTCTGCGCGCCCTTTACGTAGCAAGCAGTGCCCAAGCAGACCGAAATATTGTACTTACCCTTGGGAGAGAGTGCACACTGTGCATAGAAGGTTGCGATACCGTAAACCTCCCCGACTGCCACACCCATACCGGCAGCTATAATCTGCTGATCTTCAAGC
>JAZRMK010000015.1:0-40771 GCA_045647525.1 Acutalibacteraceae bacterium | reverse complement strand
AATTTTCAAGGTCCGTTGCTCGCCTTTTCTCTTGCAGAACTCTTGCCCTGCTTTAAGGCGCTCGATTATATTACCACACCACCACTCCTTTGTCAACACTTTTTTTCGACTTTTTGCAACTTTTTATTGATATATCTTAATAATGATGTCTTGCATTTTCGTAAGAACTCTGTTATTATATTGTAACGAAAGAAAGCAATACATTAGGAGGTGGGTAATATGCCTATCAAGATACCTGACAGTCTTCCCGCAGCCAAAGCTTTGGAAAGTGAAAATGTCTTTGTAATGACCGAAAATCGAGCATTGCACCAGGATATTCGTCCTTTGAAAATCGCAATTGTTAATATTATGCCCACAAAAATCGAAACTGAAACACAACTTTTGAGACTTTTGGGAAATTCTCCGTTGCAGGTCGAAGTAGAGCTCATTCACATGGCTTCGCACACATCTAAAAACACCTCAGCAGACCATCTTCTTAAATTCTACAAAACATTCGACGAAATTAAAGACCAACGTTTCGACGGACTCATTATCACAGGCGCTCCTGTTGAGAAGTTGCCCTTTGAAGAGGTCACATATTGGGATGAACTTTGTGCCATTATGGACTGGGCAAAGAAAAACGTTTACTCGACTCTTTACATCTGTTGGGGTTCTCAGGCAGGTCTTTATCACAAATACGGCTTGAAAAAGAGAATGTTGCCCAAGAAGTTAGTCGGAATTTACAGTCACTTCCCGACCGACCGACACCATCCTTTGACACGTGGGTTTGACGATGTTTTCTATGCACCGCACTCTCGTTATACCGAAGTCCCTATCAAAGAAATCCGCAAGGTCGATGAACTGATGATTCTTGCAGAGTCCGAAGAAGCCGGAGCTTACATCGTGACCGACCGCGACTGTCGAAATGTTTTCGTTTCGGGACACGCAGAGTACAACCGCACCACTATTGCGAACGAATATGAACGCGACTTGAAAAACGGTCTTAACCCCGATATTCCTCATAACTATTTCGAAAACGACGATCCAACTACGAGACCCAACTTCCAATGGAAATCGCACGCAAGTATGCTTTATGCAAACTGGCTGAACCATATTGTATATCTCCATACTCCGTATGATTTGAATGAACTTTAAAATAAATGAGGCAACCGTTAGCATTATGCTAACAGTTGCCTCATTTTTGTTAGTATTACCTTTTCCCTGCGTGACACCTGCACCTGTGTCATACCAAGATATTTGGCAGTTTCCGATTGCGTTTTAGATTTGTAGTATCTCAAATAAATGAGTTTTCGGTCATCATCGTTCAGTTTATCCATAACCTCAATAAGCGAAATGTGTTCTATCAATTTATCATTTCCGCTATCTGTGGCGATATCAAGTTCGCTTGTGCCATCATCTGATTCCACCGTAAGAGAAACGGTTGGCTGCGCAGCACAAAGTGCTTCTGTAACTTCTTCGGGTGTAACCTTCAAGCTCTCTGCTATTTCATTAACCGTCGGTTCGCGGTTCATTTGTTTAGAGAGTCGTTCATTTTCACGCACTACCTTTAAAGAAAGTTCCTTCAATGTTCTACCTACTTTCACACTGCCACCATCACGGAACATTCTTTTAATTTCACCTAATATTACAGGTACGGCATAAGTAGAAAATTGCAAACCACGAGATTCATCAAACCCGTTCACAGCTTTGATAAGACCTATACACCCTGCCTGTACCATATCCTCATATTCGATTCCTCTACCCTTAAATTTAGAGCAGCACGAATGGACAAGTCCTATATTTTTTTCAATGAACTCACTATCTCTTATCATTTTTAACCTTTAATCGTTTCATTAAAGTTACGGTTGTACCTTTGCCAACGGTTGACCTTACGCGCATTTTGTCGCAAAAGCTTTCCATAACCGCAAAGCCCAAACCTGCGCGTTCTTCTCCGCCTGTTGTAAACAGAGGTTGTTTTGCTTTTTCGACATCCTCAATACCGCAACCGTAATCTCTGATTTTTACCTTGATATTAAGGTCATCGGCTGTTACGGTTATGTAGATCTTGCCGATAGTATCGCGGTATGCGTGCACTATACAGTTGGTAACCGCCTCGGAAACAGCCGTTTTTATGTCGTTCAATTCCTCAACAGTCGGGTCAAATCGCGCAACAAAAGCGCTAACTGTCACTCTCGCAAAACTCTCATTTGCCGATTTTGACGGCATTACAATTTTTACTTCATCTTTCATTATGTTCACCTATCCATTTTTGCCAGTCTGTCAAGACCCGCCAATTTCATTACCTTGTGTATATGCGGCGATGCATTTGTTATATGCAGTTCTCCGCCAATCGGTTTCATTACCTTATACCTACCCATAACAAGACCTATTCCCGAACTATCCATAAATGTCACATCTCTAAAATCAAGAACCAGCATCGTAGGCATATTTTTTTCAACCGCCGCGTCAATTTCATTTCGCATGACTGATGCGGAATGATGATCTATTTCACCGTCAAGATATGCTGATAAAACTTCGCCGTTTGCCACTATTTTTACGGGCATCAAACTCATTCCTTTCAATAAAAAAAATCCGCTATTAAAGTATAGCGGATTTTTTGTACTTTCTTTGTCGAAAGCAGTATTCATATTTTGTTGTTTTATGTCTTGTTTTGGAGTTCGTCGATTAAAAGTTGACGAATATCTCCCGCTAAATACAAAGAACCAAAAACCACTGTTTTTTCGCCTTCATATATTGCTTTTTTTATTGCCTCTTTGTATGTTGCGGCAGGACAAGCCTCAACACCCAAATCAAGACAAATCTTTGCCAACTCGTCAGCACTCATAGACCTTGGATTCGAATCCACGGTCACTGTATATACCTTTTTAAAATGTCCCAAAACATTTTTTAATGCATCAGACACATCTTTGTCTGCCATAAAGCCCAAAATTCCAACTGCGTCATACACTTTGCTTTTTTGGAGCATATTAGCCAAAGCTTCTGTTCCGTTAGGATTGTGCGAGCCATCAAGCAAAACCCACGGTTCCTTTGACAACAGCTCACATCTCGCCGCCAACGTGGCATTTTTTATCCCGTCGTAGATATTTTCATAAGCAACATCCGGAAAAACTGTTGTTAATGTTTTTATTGCAGTTACAGCATTGTCAACCTGATGCAAACCGGGCATTCTTGTTCTATACTCACGTCCCTCGTACTCAAAAGTGTTGCCGTCAATATCACTTGACACTACCTTGACAGTCCGTGAGTTGTTAAGATACAGTTGTGAGCCGTTTCTTTCGGCAAATTCTTTAATAACGTTGAGCACTTCCGGCCTGTTCTGCGAAGTTGTAATAACAGGACAACCGTTCTTTATTATTCCGCACTTCTCGGCCGCGATTTTCTCAACGGTGTCACCCAAAACTCCCGTATGGTCAAGGTCGATTTTAACAATAACAGAAGCTTTTGTCTTTTCAATCACATTGGTCGCATCAAGACGACCCCCAAGGCCGACTTCAAGAACAACTATATCGCATTTTTTATCATAAAAATATTTAAACGCTAATGCCGTTATAAACTCAAACTCGGTTATTGGGTGTTCATCAGAAAATACTTCTTTTGCAAGATTGGCGGTATACTCCGTATAATACGCCAAATCTTCATTACTGATAGACTTGCCGCCAATTTGTATTCGTTCATTAAACTCGGTGACATAAGGTGAAGTATAAAGGCCAACCTTTTTCCCTGCACCTTCCAAAACATTTGCAATAAATACAGAGGTCGAACCTTTGCCGTTTGTTCCTGCAATATGGATGAACCGCAACTGCTTTTGGGGGTTGCCCATCAGCGACAGCATTTTTTCTATCCTTTCAAGTCCCGGTTTAGATCCGAATTTGCCCAAGGAATGAATATAATATAGTGCTTTTTCGTAATTCACACTTTTCACCTCTTTAAAACGGATAGCGGACGGTTGCCCGTCCGCTAAAAATTTTACATTTTAGCCTTGATATCTGCAATACTTGCTTCCAACAAAGCAATTTTATCGTTAGCCTTTGCCAAAGTTTCGCGTTGTGCTGCAACAACCTTTTCGGGTGCCTTATCGACAAATGAAGGATTGTTGAGTTTTGACTCGCAGAACTCCTTATCCTTATTAGCTGCTGCCAATTCCTTTTCAAGTCGTTCAAGTTCCTTTGCGAAATCAACAAGTTCATTCATAGGGATCTGAATAACTGCATCGGTAGTGACAACACTTACTGCACCTTCAACGTCACTTGCATCGTCAAGAACGACCTCGGAAGCCGAAGCCAATCTCACGAAGAACACAGAACACTTGGTGAAGGTATTTTTATCCTCTGTCTTGATGAAGAGCTTAGCCTTCTTTGAGGGAGGAACGTTCATCTCTGCCCGGCGGTTTCTGACTGCCTTAATAGCATTCATAACCTTTTCAAACTCTGCCTCATCTTCAACAAAGTTTAACGCGCCATCGTACTTAGGCCATTCGGAAACCATAATCGACTCACCCTCGTGAGGTAATGCCTGCCAGATCTCCTCAGTGATAAACGGCATAAAGGGATGCAGAAGTTTCAATGTATTGGAAAGAACATAGGTAAGAACTGCACGAGCAGTCTTTGCTTTTTCTGCATCTTCCGAATTAAGTCTTACCTTGGTAAGCTCAATGTACCAGTCACAGTAAACATCCCAAATAAAGTCATAAAGTTTGGAAACCGCAAGTCCTATTTCATACTTATCGAGATTATCGGTTACCTCTTTTACAACATTATTGAACTTGGAAAGAATCCACTTATCTTCAAGTTCAAGATTTTCGGGAACATACGGTGCAGGTTCGTCATCGGTAAGATTCATTAAAACGAAACGTGCTGCATTCCAGAGTTTATTTGCAAAGTTACGGCTTGCCTCAACACGCTCAGCAGAATAACGCATATCGTTACCCGGAGTGTTACCGGTTGCCAAAGTAAAGCGTAATGCATCAGCGCCGTACTTTTCAATTTCTTCAAGCGGGTCAATACCGTTGCCCAAAGATTTGGACATCTTTCTTCCCTGTGCGTCACGGACAATGCCATGGAATAAAACGGTATTGAAGGGTGCCTTGCCGGTATATTCAAGACCGGAGAATATCATACGTGCAACCCAGAAGAAGATAATATCATATCCCGTAACAAGTGTGCTTGTGGGGTAAAAATACTTCAAATCGAGGGTGTTATCAGGCCAACCTAATGTTGAGAAAGGCCAAAGAGCAGATGAGAACCAAGTATCAAGAGTATCCTCATCGCGACGCACCTTTGCTCCGCACTTGGGACAAGTGTCTACATCGGCACGGCTGACTATCATTTCACCGCAATCATCACAATACCACGCAGGAATTCTGTGACCCCACCAAAGCTGACGCGAAATGCACCAATCCTTGATGTTTTCCATCCAGTTATAATAGGTCTTTTCAAAACGGGCAGGAATAAGCTTTATCTCACCGTTCTTAACGGTTTCGATAGCAGGCTCTGCCAAAGGCTGCATTTTAACAAACCACTGTTTCGAAATTCTGGGTTCAACAATGGTAGAACAACGGTAGCACGAACCGACATTATGCTTCATCGGCTCGATTTTTACCAAATATCCGCCCTTTTCCAGATCCTCTACAATAGCTTTTCTTGCTTCATAACGGTCCATACCGCAATATTTGCCACCGTTTTCATTGACGTGAGCATCGTCAGTCATAACATTGATAACGGGGAGATTATGGCGAAGACCGACCTCAAAGTCATTGGGGTCGTGAGCAGGTGTGATCTTTACAACGCCTGTTCCAAAATCCATCTCGACATATTCATCGGCAATAATAGGAATTTCGGTACCTACAAGCGGCAAAGTAACGGTCTTACCAACCAAATCTTTATATCTTTCATCATCAGGGTGAACTGCAACAGCGGTATCACCAAGCATTGTTTCGGGACGGGTGGTAGCAAGTTCAATATAACCGCTGCCATCGGTCAACGGATAGCGAAGATGCCAGAAATTGCCGTCCTTTTCTGCATAGTCGACCTCGGCGTCTGAAATTGAAGTAAGACAGTGAGGACACCAGTTGATGATACGCTCGCCACGATAGATAAGGCCCTTTTCGTAAAGACGGACAAACACCTCACGAACAGCCTTTGAGCAACCTTCGTCAAGTGTGAATCTTTCTCTTTCCCAGTCGCAAGAAGTGCCGAGCTTTTTAAGCTGCTCGATAATTCTACCGCCAAACTTTTCCTTCCAAGCCCAAGCGCGCTCCAAGAAACCGTCACGACCCAAGTCGTCCTTAGTTATGCCTTCATTACGCATAGCCTCAACAATTTTTGCCTCGGTTGCGATAGATGCGTGGTCAGTACCGGGAAGCCACAATGCAGAGTAACCCTGCATTCTCTTCCAACGGATAAGGATATCCTGCAAAGTTTCATCCAACGCATGACCCATATGAAGCTGGCCTGTGATGTTGGGCGGCGGAATAACGATGGTATAGGGCTTTTTCTTCTGATCCACTTCTGCGTGGAAATAGTTGCCCTTGATCCAAAAATCGTATGTCCTGTCCTCAACGGCAGCAGGATTATATACCTTTTCAAGTTCTTTTTTCATAAAATCTACCCTTTCACCGCCAGAAGCGGATACAGATGTAATACATATTAGTCGAAATATTATATACTAAAAATTGTCAAAAGTCAACCGAATTAAAACTGTATGTTTTCCATTAAATAACATGTTTAAATCAAAACTTTTTACTCATAATAACCTTGTCAATAGAACAAAAAGCGTTTGCGTACTATTGACGGGGTATCCCGACTCAAATTTTGAACCGGGATACCTTTTGTTTTACAGTTTTAATTGTTCACCCTGTTCATCGGCAGTAGGCAGGCTGCCCGCAGCAGGAAGATTCCTTGTTCTGTAACGGTGAGGTTTAAGCAACATACCTTCGGTATATTTTACAACCTCGAACAGACGCTGGCCTTTTTTCTGCGTCATAACAGAAACACCGCCACTGTCCTTTGTTGCCTTAACAGCCAACGCACCGGTGTGGAGCAACAACATTCTGCCACCCGATGATTTCATAAGAAGTTCGCATTCTTCCGGCACATGAACAATTGTGCATAGCGGGAACTTATCGGTATATGCAGAGATAAGTTTCTTTCGGTTGGTCTTGGTGGCATAAGCCTTGGTTGCAACCTTAGCAACACGTCCATTTTGGAAGAAGAACAACAAATATCCTTCATAGTCGGTGGTAACTGCCATATATACAGGCTTTTCACCGTCATCAAATCCTAATTTTGCAGGTACATAATCACCCAAAACACTTGCCTTTGTATCTTCAAAGTCATTGACCTTGGCTTTATAAACCTGACATTTATCGGTAAAGAAAAGAAGTTCCGCAGCATTGGTGGTTTCGATAACCTCTGTTATCTCATCACCCTCTTTAATTTTCTGTTCACCACTCATTCTGAGCGATAACGGAGTGATTTTCTTGAAATATCCGTCCTTTGTAAAGAACAGCGTTACGGGGTAATCGGGAACCTTCTCTTCCTCGACAGTCAACTGATTTTCTTGTGCAGAAATGAGTTTGGTCTTTCGGTCCATACCGTATTTTTCAGAAACCTGCTCCAACTCTTTAATGATGATATTCATTAACTTTCTGCGATTTTTGAGAATATCCTCCAATTCGGCAATCTCTTTTTCGAGATTCTCAACATCATCCAACTTTTTAAGGATATATTCCCTGTTAAGATGGCGCAACTTGATTTCGGCAACATATTCAGCCTGAACCTCGTCGATTCCAAAGCCTATCATAAGGTTAGGAACAACATCCCTCTCTTCTGCGGTTTCACGGACAATTTTGATTGCCTTATCAATATCAAGCAAAATCTTCTGCAAGCCTTTGAGAAGATGGTACTTTTCCTTTGCCTTGTTAAGATTGAAGTAAACTCTGCGTTTTACACACTCAACTCTGAACGCAGTCCATTCAGACAGAATCTCCTTAACTCCCATTACCTTCGGAGTACCGCCAACCAGAATATTGAAGTTGCAAGAGAAGTTGTCCTGCAACGGAGTCATTTTAAAGAGCTTCTGCATCAACTTTTCCACGTCAGTACCACGTTTTAAATCAATGGTTATTTTAAGACCCGAAAGGTCGGTCTCGTCGCGGATATCGTTGATTTCGGTAATCTTCTTCTGCTTAACGAGATCAATTATTTTTTCAATAATTGCCTCAATGGTGGTTGAAGGCGGAATTTGTGTAATATCAATGCAGTTTGCCGACTTGTCATAGCTGTAAACACCTCTTACCTTGACACTTCCGCGTCCGGTGTTATAGATGTTTTCCATCTCAGCGCGATCATAGAGCAATTCACCGCCGCCGGGAAAATCGGGTGCAGTCAGATAGTCTGCAATATTAACATCCTCGTCTTTGATGTATTCAATTTCTGCCTTACATACCTCTTTTAAGTTAAACGGGCAGATATTGCTTGCCATACCTACGGCAATACCTGTATTGGCATTGACAAGCACAGTCGGGAATGAAACAGGAAACAGAGTCGGTTCCTGCATTGTTGCATCGTAGTTATCAACAAAATCGACGGTGTCACGATCGATATCCTTAAAAAGTTCCAAAGCAATAGGTGCCAACTTTGCTTCGGTATATCGCGGTGCAGCATACGCCATATCACGCGAATACGCCTTACCCATATTACCTTTTGATTCAACAAACGGGTGCAGCAAAGCCTCGTTTCCCTCGGTAAGACGCACCATTGTTTCGTAAATAGCTGCGTCACCGTGAGGGTTAAGACGCATCGTCTGGCCTGCGATATTGGCAGATTTGGTTTTAGCGCCGTTAAGCAGTCCCATAAGGTACATAGTGTAGAGCAATTTACGGTGAGAGGGCTTAAAACCGTCAATTTCAGGAATCGCACGCGACAAAATAACACTCATCGCGTAAGGCATATAGTTAGTTTCAAGAGTTCTGGTAATAGGCTGTTCAACAACCGTACCTGCTCCTGCTATATATGCATTTGTCACATTTTCAGACGGTTTTACCTCTATCTGTTTTTTCTTTCTTGGAGCCATGTTTCTTCTCCTTTAACTTAAATCTGCATCAGCGATATAAAGATAACCCTTTTCGGTAATAATCTCTTTACGTCCGTCAATATCATCGCCAAGCAGTATATCAAACATATGTGCAGTCATTTCCGCTTCTTCAGGTGTAACCTTGATAAGACGGCGGGTATCGGGGTTCATAGTAGTAAGGCTCATCATATCTGCCTGGTTTTCACCAAGACCCTTTGAACGCTGCACCGTATATTTAGCATTTCCCACCATATTGCTCAGAATGTCAGCCTTTTCCTTTTCGTCATACGCAAAATATGTTTTATCCTTGGTGGTTATCTCGTAAAGCGGAGTCTCCGCAATAAAGACTTTGCCGACCTCAATAAGAGTCGGGATAAGTCGGTAAATCATTGTCAAAATAAGTGTTCTTATCTGGAAGCCGTCCTCATCAGCATCGGTACAGATAACTATTTTATTCCAACGGAGTGAATTCAAGTCGAAGGTGGACAGGTCCTTATTGGACTTTGCCTTGACCTCAACACCACATCCCAAAACCTTTATAAGATTGGTGATTATCTCGGATTTGAATATCCTCTCGTAATCCGCCTTCAAGCAGTTTAATATTTTACCTCTTACAGGGATAACTGCCTGGAATTCAGCCGAGCGCGCCATCTTAACAGAACCCAAAGCCGAATCACCCTCAACTATATAAAGTTCACGGACATTGACGTCTTTGGAACGGCAGTCAACAAACTTTTCGATACGGTTCAACATATCATTGGACGATTGCAAGGTCTTTTTGATATTAAGACGTTCACGTTCCGAACGCTCACGGCTACGCTTGTTGATAAGCACCTGATTAACTATCTTTTCGGCTTCTT
Organism: Acutalibacteraceae bacterium; assembly: GCA_045647525.1. GTDB lineage: Bacteria > Bacillota > Clostridia > Oscillospirales > Acutalibacteraceae > UMGS172. Next base: position 30,839 of record JAZRMK010000015.1, on the reverse strand, counting down.
CCTTGTTTTCGATAAAATATATCTCCAACTGACGCTTGAAGAAATCGGTCATAGCCTCGGTGATAAACTTATTTGTAATCGCCTTTTTGGTCTGATTTTCGTAAGATGTTTGGGTCGAGAAACTCGACGTACAGAGCACAAGGCATTCCTCAACATCGGCGAAAGTTATCTTGCTTTCGTTTTTGGTGTACTTATTGTTTTCCTTTATATATTTATCGATCTGATAAACAAATGCATTTCGTACAGCCTTTTCGGGTGAACCGCCATATTCAAGCCAGCTGGAATTATGATAGTACTCCTTCAACTGAACCTGGTTTGAGAAGCATAATGCCGCATTGATCTTAACCTTATAATCGGGCATATCCTCGCGGTCTCTGCCCTTTCGTTCAGCCGACCACATCTGAACACTGCTTAACCCCTTGTCCCCTACGGTTTCGGTGATATAGTCCTTAATGCCGTTGGAGTAGCAGAACTCAAATGTTTCAAACTTTGAACCGACCTGATTACGCAGTATGAAAAGCACATTGTCATTAACAACAGCCTGACGTTTCAAAATATCAAGATAATACTCCAAAGGAATATCGATATCGGTGAAAACATCTAAATCCGGCTTCCAACGAGTCTTGGTTCCCGTGTCACGTCCCGAATAGGCTTCCTTTTTAATTCCTCCGACGTTTTCGCCCTTTTCAAAATGCAAAGTATAAAGAAAACCGTCACGCTTGACCTCTACATCCATATATTCCGAAGCATACTGAGTCGAACAAAGACCGAGACCGTTCAATCCTAACGAGAACTCGTAGTTCTGACCTTCAATGGTGTTATATTTACCACCGGCATACATCTCGCAATAAAGAAGTTCCCAGTTGAAGCGTTCTTCCTTCGGGTTATAGTCAACAGGGATACCACGTGCAAAGTCCTGTACCTCTATTGAGCCATCGGAATATCTTGTCACGATAATCTTCTTGCCGTGTCCTTCTCTCGCTTCATCTATTGAGTTGGAAATTATTTCGAAAACGGAATGTTCGCATCCTTCAAGTCCGTCCGAGCCGAAAATGACCGCCGGTCTTTTTCTAACTCGGTCAGCACCTTTTAGAGATGTTATACTTTCATTACCGTACTCTGTCTTTTTAGCCATTACGACTCTCCTTAAACGGCGCAAAACGCCTTTATTATCATTACATTTACAAAATTTTACAATTTGCCTATTATCTTATATATTTTATACCATATATTGTGTTTCGTCAAGTGTTTTATTGCCATATTCTGCGTAGCAAATGCCCAGCCACTGCAAAATAACAGGTGTTAAGTTGAAAAGTTTGTCGAATAATGTTATAATCATCAAGATAAGCGAAAAGAGGTGCAAAAATGGAACAAGAAAAAAGGAAGTTATTTAACGGACACAACTTATATCTCATCATTTCCGTTACAGTTCTTTTAAGTTTGTTGACATTGGGCACTCTTATTTTAGGGCCTAAAATTATATCTGCCACTAAAAATCCCGAGCAACTGCGTTTAACACTTGGTGGCGACAACCCGTTTAATTGGTTGCTTTTTGTCGGCATCCAGTTTGTTCAGGTTTTGTTTGCTTTTATTCCGGGAGAGTTTGTTGAAATTGCTGCCGGCTACATTTACGGCTCCGTATGGGGCACAATACTGTGCCTTGTCGGTGTTGCCCCTGCCTCATGCCTTATTTTCGGACTTACAAGACTATTAGGTAACAAATTCACAAATATTATGCTCGACTCGCGTGATTTAAAACGGTTAAAATTCTTGCAGGACGAAAAGAAACTTACGCTTATGTTCTTTCTGCTCTACTTTCTGCCCGGAACACCGAAAGACCTTATCACCTATTTTGCAGGCATCACAAAAATCAAGTTTATTCCTTTCCTTATAATTAGTGTTTTGTGCCGAATCCCCTCGATTCTGACATCCACCCTTGTTGGTGACGCGCTATTGGAAGGAAAACTTATAGAATCGATAATTATTTTTTCAATAACAGGCATTATTGTTATCGTGGGATGGTTCACGTTCCACAAATTGTCATCAAGGCGGAAAGAAAGAAAACAAACAAAAAACTGACAGTGTGTACACTGTCAGTTTTTTGTTTATTCGATAGTCGCAGATTCCATTTCGAGTTGGTCGTTGATTTTCTTCATAAAATCGGTATCGACCTTTTGAACCGAACGGTCATAAGTGATAAGTCCGTTGATTTCCTCCTCAACATCGGTCACCTGCGTATAAACTGCCGCACAAAGACCTTTTTTGATGAGGGGTTTTAACTTTTTCAAATAAAGTTCTGCCACTGCGGTTTGCAGTTCGTTCTTTGTTTTGAATGTCTTGTAGCCAAACTCTTCATCACAGAAAACGTGGCCGTCGATTTTTAGCGAATAACCGCCAAACTCACTTAATACTACGGGTCGGCTATCTTTGGGCACTTTTAATTTGGTGTAATAAGTGTGCATACTGCGAAGTTCTGTTTTGCCGGCACCCTGATCATGCCAACCACTGACCGAATCGATAATTCGTGTACTGTCAAGCCTTTTGACAAGATCGGTAATAGCAGCGGAGTCGAACTGACCCCAACCTTCATTAAACGGAACCCAAACAGCAATAGACGGCACATTATAAAGCGTTTCAACCGTTTCGTGAACTGAATCCACAAACTCATCTCTACCCTGTTTTGAAGTTCTTGCAAAAAACTTATAGTTGTGATCGTTAAAATGCAATCCCAAGAATGGCAGGGCTGCAACGTGCAAAAATTTATACTCGCCACCACCGTTTACAAAATCCTGCCAAACGGTAAGTCCTAAAACATCGCAATAATAATACCACATCATAGGTTCTATTTTAATATGTTTTCTAACCATATTAAAACCCATTGCTTTCAAAGTTTTAAGCTCATCAAACATTGCCCTGTTTGAAGGCGGAGTAAGAAGTCCCTCCGGCCAATAGCCTTGGTCAAGAACACCGTTGAAAAAGTAGGGTTTTCCGTTCAAAAGAAGCCTTGCTTTTTCAGTTTTGTCTTTACCGATTCCAAAAGAACGGAGCCCAAAATATGACTCTATCTCATCGCCACTTTGTGCCGTGATCTCAAATGTATATAGCTTTGGGTTTTCAGGGCTCCAAGCCTCAAAGTCATATTTAAGGGTTATTTTATTCTCAAAATTCTCCTTAATTATCTCGGTTTCGCCGTCAAAAACGGTGATTTCCTGAAAGCCGTCACAACAAGATTCTATAACCACTTCCGAATTAAAATAGTCGGGGGTTATTTTTATGCTCTTTATATAATTTTTTGGAGCACTTTCCATCCAAACGGTCTGCCATATTCCGCTTTGTTTAGTGTACCAGTATTGTCCTCGGTTAGAACTCTGTTTTCCTCTCGCACCCTCCGATTTTTCGGTCGAGTCGATACACTCTACCCTTAAAGTGTTCTCGCCGTTTTTTGCCGCCGAAGTAACATCGAGTGAGAACGGCGTAAAACCTCCGCGATGGTGTCCCACTTTTTCACCGTTTAGATAAACGTCACATTCCTGATCAACAGCACCAAAGTGCAGTAAAGTCACACCTTTGAGCATATCGTCAGAGAGTGTAACATCTCGTTCATAGACAAGCTTCTCTGTGCTTCCGAGTTCGAACGGTTGAGCAACTCCGCTAAGTTCGGTTTCAGGAGAAAACGGGACTAAAATTTCATCTTTCGGGCAAAAATCCTCAGAATTGATTTGGGTTTTACCAAACTTCCATTTGCCGTTAAGATTCAGATAACTGTTTCTCTTGAATTGCGGTCTTGGATATTCGCTGAAAGGAACATTACCTACCTCGTAATTAGTTTTTAACTTCATTCTTTTTCTCCGTTTTTAAGGTTGGAATTATTGCAAAAACCAAAAGCATTATAACTGCTGCTGTTAAGAATATCTCAGGTGCAGGAATATATTGCGTTGTCATCGCATCAGCCGAAGTAATATCGGGCAACGGAATATCACGTGCTTTATTGATAGCATTACCTATCATAGGGCCTAAAACCATAGGAACAAGCACACTGAACACCATTCTTACTCCCTGCAATTTGCCTGCATCTTTTTCAGGTGTGTTGTCCCTTATCATAGAACCGCATAGTGCAGATACAAATATGTAGCCTGTTATCATAACAAAGCCTGCTATGCCGAAGGTTAAAAGTGTAATTATTTTGGACTCAAAACGGCAAACATACATTGCCGCAAGACCGATTACCATGATCAACGAGGCAATAATCAGCAAAGAAACTTTGTCTTTGCGATCAGAAAGACGGCCCAAAGCCACATTTATAACCGCTCCTATTATTATAGCTCCGCCGAACACAACACTATATTCCAAAACGTTGAATTTTAAATATGTAGTCATATAAATTATGAGATACGGCATAAACACCTGACAGGCGATTCCATACGTCACAACGATCAAAAGGATCTTATAAAGTCTGGCATTCGCTTTGACAACCGAAGGTTTAAAACCAAAGAACAAATCCTTCAAAGTGCCGTTTTTTTGGAGTGCATTGCTGTCTTTAATAATAAAGAAACCAACAATACCGCAAAGAGATATAGTAACACCTAAAATAAGGAACATCATATTATATCCGATAACCGAAACAATAATGCCGAAACCACCCGCTACAATAAGCATCGCGACGAGAGGCAAAATTGCAACAACACCTTCGACCGTTCCTCTGAACGAAGGCTTTGTGTTATCGGTCACCCAAGCATTAAAGCTGGCATCATTAGCAGTCGAGCCGAAAAGTGTCATAACGCAGTCGGCAACAACTACAAGACCTAATGTTACCGTTATTGTTTTAGTTTCATCAAGCTTTAAAATATCAGCAGTTAATTCCGGCGAAATGAAACCAAAAAGTGCAACAGTTATACCCCAGATGAAATATCCTGCCGATATAAATGTGCGTCGATTACCGACCGAATCCGACAATGTTCCTGCCACAAGCGTTGCAACAGTTGCAACAACGCCGCTTAACTGCACCATTAAAGTAACGGTTTCAAGGCTTGGGGCAATCGTTTCGAACAAGAACAGATTGAAATACATATTTTCTACCGACCAAGCGATTTGACCGATAAGTCCAAACAAAATTAAAACAGTCCAGTTGCGCCTCGAAAAATCAACGTTTTTCATTATTTTTTCCTTTCGAGTCCCGGCAAGAACTCAATTATTTCCATAGAAAAACCTTTTGCACTTTTTAAAGTTTCTTCGTGAAGTCTTTTGTCCGACAACACCCAAGGTTCGTGGGCGTCACAACCGATAATCAGCTTATTTCCGACCTTGGCCGCAATTTCATAAAAATCGTCATTTGGATACCATCTTCCTTCCTGATATCCCAACATATTATACTCAACAGGAATATTGTTTTCCTTCAAATACAGACACAGCCTTTTATACTGCTCGTAAAACTCATCAGAATCCGACGTGGTTCTCGGCAAATCGGGATGTGCCAAATACTTAAACTCACCTGTTTTCAATCCCTTTATTACAGAGTCAACATACTCGGTTAAAAAACCAGGTTGACCGTGACTGCCAACATAACGGCCATGAGTTTCAGGCTCAAAATAATGTTGACCCAATATCATATAATCAACAGGGTATCCTTTTACAAGGTTTTTGAAATTTTGGAACAAATCTTCGATATATTCGGTTTCGAAACCGAGGTATATCGTAATATCATTTTTATATTCCGCCTTCAAATCGGAAATCGACTGAAAATATCCGTCAATATCCTTTGGTTTCATTCGCATATGAGAGGAAAATCTGCCACCGAAATCAAACGGACAGTGATCCGAAAAGCCCAGAACCTCCATTCCACCCATAATTGCGTTTTCCACGTATTCCCTATCACTGCCCGTAGCGTGCAGACAGCGGTAGGTGTGTGTATGATAGTTTGCCTTCATTTTAAATATTCCTTAATCCTCAAAAAGCGGTGTTGAAAAATATCTTTCCGCAGTGTCGGGCAATACAGTCACGACCGTTTTACCCTTTCCTAAAACACGTGCCAATTTAATTGCCGCTGCAACATTTGTTCCGCTTGAAATTCCGCACATAATACCTTCCTTTGATGCCAATTCCTTCGCGGTCTTTATCGCCTCGTCATCATTGATAATACAGATGTCACTGTATATATTCTGGTTCAATATCTCGGGTATTACACCGTCACCAATGCCCATTTGGATATGTGTACCGATAGAGCCACCCGAAAGAATGGCCGCATGTTCAGGCTCGACCGCCCAGATTGTCATATCCGGGTTATGTTCCTTTAACACCTCACCAATACCGGTAATGGTTCCGCCGGTGCCGATTCCAGAACAAAAGCCATCAATTGGACCGTTTAAAGCCTCAATTATCTCGACTGCGGTCTGTCTTCTTTGAATGTCAGGATTATTAGGATTTTCAAACTGCTGAGGAACGAAAACATTTTTGTCCTCTTCCTTCATTTTTAACGCAGTTTTTACGCATTCCTCAATGCAGTCTCCAATGTTGCCTGCATCGTGAACAAGAATAACCTCTGCACCGTAGTGGCATACTAACTTTCTTCTTTCTTCACTGACAGAATCAGGCATAATTATTTTTGTTTTATAACCCTTTACCGCACCGACCAATGCCAAGCCGATTCCCTGATTTCCGCTTGTTGGCTCAACAATTACTGAATCTTTGTTAAGTAATCCCTGCTCTTCAGCTTTGATTATCATATTATAAGCAGTTCTCGTCTTTATAGAGCCGCCAACGTTAAGGCCCTCGAACTTTACGTATATATCAGCTCCGTCAGGGTCGACAATTTTATTTAGCTTAATAAGAGGAGTATTACCCAACGCCTCTAAAATATTATTGTAAACCATCCAATTCCTCCAACTGAAAAATCCTCATTATATTATATGATTTTAGAAGGGTAATGTCAATAATAAACGGCTTGGGATTACAAGTCCCAAGCCGTTTTAACCTATTTAAAAAGATTGATTATAATTCTGTCAAGACCGATAGCGGTCGCGAAAATAATCACCATCAATGCAGGAGCGACAAACTTTACCATTAAATCATAAAGCTTTTCTCGACTAAACTTACCGGCTCCTATTCTAACCTCTTCCTTGATCCATTCGGTACCAACAATCCAACCGATAAGAATACAGGTGAGCAACGAAACTATCGGCATAATAAGGTTGTTACTGATATAGTCAACAACATCCAAAAGTTGCTGTCCTGCTTTTCCGTTAGGAAGATCAATCTCAAAATAAAGCACATTATAACCAAGGCAAATAACAACCGACAATAAGGCAAAAATTATAAATACAGCCATGGCAACAGTATGCCTTGATTTGTTGAATTTTGCCATACCGGTAGCAACAATAACTTCCATAATGGAAACCGATGATGTTAACGCTGCAAAAAGAACCATTACAAAGAATAAAATTGCAACTATATTGCCGACAGCGCCCATAGACTGAAATACTTTTGGCAAAGACGCAAACATAAGTCCCGCACCCTGACCCATACCGTCAAGGCCTTGGAAAATATAAACGGCAGGAACGATCATAAGACCTGCAAGAATAGCAACACTTGTGTCGAAAATTTCAATTTGAGCAACCGACTTATTGATATTAACATCCTTCTTAACATAAGAGCCATAGGTAATCATAATACCCATCGAAACGCTCAAAGAATAGAACAACTGGCACACAGCATCAAGCACTATCTTCAAGAACTTGGAAACAGTAACGCCCTTAAAGTTAGGAATAAGATACATTGACACGCCCTGCAAACCTGTTCTTGTTTCGTTTGTTACGGGATCGGTGTATGAACATGTCACAACAAATATTGCAATAACAATAATAAGAATAATCAGACCCGGCATAATGATTTTCGAAAACTTTTCAATACCCTTTTCGACACCGCCATAAACGATTAAAGCAGTCATTGCCGAGAATATAAGCATAAATACAATAGGGGCAATATCAGAAGTGATAAAGTCCACAAAATATCCGTCAGAAGCAACCTCTTTACCGTTAAAGCAGACGTATTCTGTAAAGTACTTCGTTACCCAACCACCAACAACATTGTAGTATGTAAGAATCATCGCAGGGACTATAAAGGTAAGAATTCCCAAAAATTTCCATTTTTTAGAAATTTTGGCAAATGCATGCAGAGCATTTTTGCCCGTTTTACGTCCGATTACGATATCGGTTGTAAGCAGAGCAAATCCTACGGTCAATGCCAAAATGATATAAACCAAAATAAAAAGTCCGCCACCGCCGTTTGCCGCCAAATACGGAAATCTCCAAATATTACCCAAACCGACCGCACTTCCTGCAGCAGCAAGAACAAAACCTAACGATCCGGTAAAACTGGCCTTTTTCTTGATATTAGGTGTATTTTCCATCTAATCACTCTCTCAAACAAAAAAATGTAAAATAATTATACACTAATGCTTTAAATTAGTCAAACAAAACATATTATAATGTCGAAAAATGCTTAAAGACGTTCTGCAACATCGTTCTTTGTTGCAAGTCCTTTTTTAGAGGCAGAGGCACTGCCAACCGCAACTGCATATTTTAACGCATACTCATAACCTTTATCTAATGCACTTAAAAAGCCTGCAACCATTGAATCTCCTGCCCCCACTGTGTTAACCACCTGAATTTCGGGCGCTTTTTCAACAAACACTTTGCCAAATTCATCAACCAAAATCGCACCTTCGGCGCCCATTGACACAAGCACATTTTCGGCGCCCATTATTTTCAGTTTCTTAGCTGCTGATATGATCTCACTTGCATCCGACAGCTTTTCTCCGACGAGTTGCTCCAATTCAGCCAGATTCGGTTTGATCAAAAACGGTTTTAACGGCAACGTATTGAGCAACAGCTCATCCGTTGCATCAACTACGACCTTGACGCCGTTTCGACTGACCTTATTCATCAAGGTTTTATAAATATAATCATCAACAGACGGCGGGATACTGCCAGCCAGAACCAATATATCATTTCTACTTAAATTTTGCAGTTTTTCAAGCAACATTTCTATATGTTCCTCGGTAACAGACGGCCCATTAGTGTTGATTTCGGTTTCCTGCTCGCCTTCTATTTTGACATTTATTCGAGTCATTCCGTCAGACAGTTTTATAAAGTCGGTTTTAATTCCCTTTTCCTTTAACCCTTGTAAGAGCCTGTCCCCCGTAAATCCTGCTGTAAAGCCTAACGCAACATTATCTGCGCCAAGATTTGTAAGCACGGTTGAAACATTTATACCCTTTCCACCGAAATATATTTCTTCCGACTGTGAACGGTTAGTTTCGCCCAATTTTAAATTGTTGACACTAAGACAATAATCAATAGCAGGGTTAAATGTCACTGTATAAATCATATATTCACCTAATTCAACATCATTTATTTAAACATATCACAAACAAAGAAAAAAATCCATAACTAAATGTATTAAAAATGCTATGTTTTCCTTGCAAAACGTTATATTAAATGATACACTAAATATGTGTATCATTCCTAAAACTCGGGAATAAATAAAACTCAACATACCCAGAAGAAAGGATATGTGAATTTATGTCAAACAAAAGATTTTTTTGGCCGTGCAAACCGCTTGCGTCAGAGAATAACATCGTCAAAGGTGAAAAATACCGTTTCACTGTATTGACCGACCGACTTGTTCGTTTGGAATTCAATGATAACGGCAAGTTTGAAGACCGTGCTTCGCAGTCTGTATTTAACCGTGATTTCCCAGATGTAAACTTTACCGTTAAAACCTGGGGCGGAAGACTTGTTATTGAAACAAAAGAGTTGATTCTTACTTATTCAGAGAATGAACCTTTCTCTGCACAAACTCTTTCCATAAAGCTCAAAAACGAGCCCGCTTCCGAGTGGCATTTCGGTGAAGATTTTGAAGATTTGGGCGGTACTGCCAAAACTCTTGATGAGATGGCAGGTAACATCAATATAGGTCGCGGTGTTTTATCAAGATACGGTTTTTCAATCCTTGATGACAAAGACCGTATGCTCTTGAATGAAAACGGTTGGGTTGAATGCCGTGAAAAGAACACCGAGGATATGTATTTCTTCGGCTATGGTTACAATTACTTTGATGCCATAAAGGACTATTTTAAATTAACCGGCGAACCCCCTATGCTCCCTGCTTATGCACTTGGCAACTGGTGGAGCCGTTATCACAAATACACCCAGCAGGAATATAAGGATTTGATGCTCAAATTCAAAGAAGAGGACATTCCTTTCTCGGTCGGTGTCATTGATATGGACTGGCATCTTGTAAACATTGATGAGGACTTAAAGCCTCTCACAATGCTGTCCCCCAACATCGGTTGGACCGGTTATACCTGGAATAAAGAACTTTTCCCCGACCATAAAGAATTATTGCAGTTCCTTCACGATGAAAACATCAAGGTTTCTTTAAACCTTCACCCTGCCGACGGTGTTCGACGTCACGAATCAATGTATAAGGAAATGGCCGAAGCCTGCGGTATCGACCCCGAAAGTGGCGATCCCGTATACCTTGACATTCTTAACCCTGATTTTATGGAGAAATATTTTGATATTATCCATCATCCTTATGAAGAAGACGGAATTGACTTCTGGTGGATGGACTGGCAGCAGGGTAACAGCTACGGTTGGATACACGAGCCTAATAAAAACGGTGAGCTTAAAGACCCAAGAGAAGTTCTTGATCCTCTTTGGATGCTTAATCATCTGCATATTCTTGACATCACCCGTGACGGTAAAAGACCTATGTTCTTCTCCCGTTTCAGCGGTCCGGGTAGCCAACGCTATCCCGTAGGTTTTTCGGGAGATACCGTTGTATGTTGGGAATCTTTGGATATCCAGCCCTACTTCACTTCAACCGCATCTAACATCGGTTACGGCTGGTGGAGCCACGATATAGGTGGACATCAAGCAGGTTACAGAGATGACGAATTGGCTGTCCGTTGGTTGCAGTTCGGTGTTTTCTCACCTGTCAACCGACTCCATAGTACCAATAGTGAGTTTTCTCGAAAAGAGCCCTGGTGCTACGACAAAAACGTAGAAGAGATAATGAAAAAGTGGTTAAGACTTCGTCACAACCTCTTCCCCTACATCTACACAATGAACTACCGCAACCATTCGGAACTTATTCCCATTATTGTTCCTATGTACTATACACATCCGAAGTGCAGTGGCGCTTATGACGCTAAAAACCAGTACTGGTTTGGTAGTGAACTTATTATAGCCCCTATAACCGAACATAGCGACAACATAACCCGAATGGGCAGTGTAGAAGCTTGGTTGCCTAAGGGTATATGGTTTGATTTCTTCGAAGGTTTCCGTTACAACAGCAACCGCGGAAGAAAAATCAAAATGTTCCGTACTCTTGACAAATTCCCTGTTCTCGCAAAAGCAGGTGCTATCGTTCCTATGGCAGAACACACACCTCACGACAACAGTCTTGGCAATGCCGCAGAGATGAACGTTATAGTGTTCCCCGGCGCTGACAACACCTTTACTCTCTACGAGGACGAAGGTGATTACAGCAACTTTAAAGAAGGCGCATTCGCAAAGACAGAGATGTCACTTAATTGGGGCACTGATGCAGTATTTACCATTAAACCTGCAACCGGTGATTTATCGTTTATACCTGCTAACCGAAAGTGGAATATTAACCTTCGCGGCTTCAACCGCAATATTTCTGTCAAGGTTCTTGTCAACGGCAAAGAAGTCGATTGCGATGTAGTGCTTAAAAAGGAAATCAACACAACAGCAGTTACCGTTTCAGCTTCTGTTGCAGACGAAGTAACCGTAACTGTTTCGGGTGATTCTTTGATGCACGACAACTGCGACTATTTAGAGCGTGCAGAAAGCATAATCGCTTTGAGCCAGTTAAGATACGCAACCAAAGCAGAACTTAATGAACTTATTCACGCGATGTGGCGTCCGTTACATTCGAGATGCTGGCGTGTTTCGGGTTACTCGATAGAAGAGCAAAGAATTGCCGATGCTTTGATCGAAATGATGACCCTTAATAGAGGCGAGTTTGAATAAATAAACAATTAAAAAAAGAGCAGTCTTATGACTGCTCTTTTTTATTATTTCTGTCCGTAATATGCGTTTTTTCCGTGCTTGCGTTCATAATGTTTGTCAAGCACGTACTGCTGAATAGAACTATTGGGGTTCAAATTCAAAGTCTTGATAGCCATATCTGCGACTTTTTCCATAACTACTGCGTGATAAACCGCCTGTGCAGGATCCTTACCCCATGTGAACGGACCGTGATTCTTAACGTTGATGCCGGGGATGGCAACGGGATCATATCCCATTTTTTCAACCGTTTCAACGATTACAACGCCGGTATTCTTCTCGTAAGCTTCCTTGACTTCGGTTTCAGTGAGTTCACGCGTACAAGGAACATCTCCCCAGAAATAGTCCGCATGTGTAGTACCCAAAGCCGGAATGGATTTTCCAGCTTGGGCAAAAGCCACAGCATTTATCGAATGGGTATGTACGACACCGCCGATTTTGGGGAAGGCTTTATAAAGTTCAAGATGTGTTGCTGTATCCGAAGACGGTTTCCATTTGCCTTCAACGGTTTCACCCGTGTAAAGGTCGACAACGACCATATCTTCGGGGCTCATACCGTCGTAATCAACACCCGACGGTTTGATTACAACAAGACCCTTTTCCCTATCAATACCACTGACGTTACCCCAAGTGTAAATTACAACACCCTTATCCACCAAATCAAGATTGGCGTCACATACTATTTTTTTGAGTTCTTCTAACATATCAGGCACTCCTTAACGATTTGCATACATTTTCTCGTAATAGTTCTGGTACTCACCACTGACGATGGTTTCCCACCACTCACGATTATCCAGATACCATTTGATAGTCTTTTTAATGCCATCCTTAAACATGGTTTCAGGAAGCCAACCAAGTTCATTGTGAATCTTGGTAGGATCGATAGCATAACGCATATCATGTCCCTTACGATCGGTAACATAGGTAATAAGACTTTCAGGCTTACCGAGTTCCTTGCAGATGATTTTAACGATGTCGATATTCTTCATCTCATTATGGCCGCCTATATTGTAGACTTCACCAACCCTACCCTTATGAATGATAACATCAATAGCTTTACAATGGTCTTCAACATAAAGCCAATCACGAACATTAAGTCCTTCACCGTATACGGGCAACGGCTTATCATTGAGTGCATTCGCAATCATCAACGGAATCAACTTTTCGGGGAAATGATACGGTCCGTAATTGTTTGAGCAACGGCTTATGGTTACAGGCAAACCATAGGTTCTGTGATATGCCAGCACAAGCAAATCAGCACCCGCTTTCGAACTGCTGTAAGGGCTGCTTGTGTGGATAGGAGTTTCCTCTGTAAAGAAAAGGTCAGGACGGTCAAGGGGCAGGTCACCATAAACCTCGTCGGTCGACACCTGATGATAGCGGGTAACACCGTACTCACGGCTGGCATCCATCAATGTTGCAGTGCCGATAATATTAGTCTGCAGGAAAATCTCAGGATTTTCTATTGAACGGTCTACATGGCTTTCTGCGGCGAAGTTAACAACAATGTCGGGTTTTTCTTCACCAAACAAACCGAAAATACCCTCGCGATCACAAATATCCATTTTAACAAAACGGAAATTAGGATTATCCATAACCGGTTCCAATGTTGAGAGATTTCCAGCGTAGGTCAACTTATCAACACAAACAATTCTATAATCAGGATACTTTTTCAACATGTGAAAAACAAAGTTCGAGCCGATAAAACCTGCTCCACCTGTAACTATAATAGTCATAATTTTTACCTCCAAAACTCAAAAGCCGATATTGTTATTATCCTCTTTATTGAACATTGTATTCAATTTCAGCCTGTGCTCTTTCCTCAGGTGTCATCGCATCGATAATGCTGAGCAAACGGTACATTCTTGCCGTTTCGTTCTCACCCATAGGATTTCTGCGCTCTTCGCGCTCTTTTGCGCCCATATTCCACGCAAGCACAAAACGATTCGAAGCTGCTTTCAATTCTTCCTCATTTTGTGGCAAGCATTTAGTTTCCTTAGGACTGAAAATATAGCCACAATAAGCATTACAAACTGTTTTTACATCACCAAAAGCAATCTGCTTACCGTGATCAAGCCACAGAACTTTATTGCAGAGGTCACGAATTTGCTGAACCGAATGAGATACCAGAATACCTGTGACACCACTGTTAAGTATACCTCTTATGCAGTGTGCGCTCTTATCCTTAAACGCCTCATCACCAACACTCAAAACCTCGTCGAGAATCAAAATATCAGGTTCGACAAGGCAAGCGATAGAAAACGCCAAACGACTTTTCATACCGCTGGAAAGGTGCTTGAACATATAGTCCTGGAAATTTTCAAGTTCGGCAAATGCAATAATCTCATCATATTTGCTTACCATAAATTCCTTTGTATAACCCAACAAAGCACCGCGGAGAAATGTATTTTCTCTTACAGTCAATTCGCCGTCGAAACCCGAAGCCAACTCCAAAAGAGCTGCTATGTTTCCTTCGGTTTTTACACTACCCTCGGTTGGAATCATAATTCCGGTAATAGCTTTTAAAAGGGTTGATTTACCGGCACCGTTTGTGCCGACAATGCCAAGCATATCGCCTTTATCAAGCGTAAAACTAACATCGCGATCGGCCCAAAACTCTTTTTGTTTATATGTTCCTCTTAATTTTCTAATGAAATACTCTTTAAGTCCTATGGACTTCATATCGCCGGTTTTATAGCGAATAGATACATTTTTACATTCAATAACCGCCATAAAAGCCTCCGTCAAACGTAATAAAGGAATTCGTGGTTACACTTTTTATAAATGAGACAACCAATTCCAAGGAACAACAATGTATAACCCAAACAGATAAGATGAACTGCAAGTCCCGGGATATTACCGTATATTACAACCTCACGGAAGTAATAAATAAAGCAATAAACAGGGTTGACAAAGAAAATCTTTTGAAATTTTTCAGGCAATATCGTAACGGGATAGAATATTGCTGAAACATAGTTAAGTAAGGTTAAAAATACTCCGTAAAGATATTCAATATCTTTGAAGAAGACATACAAAGCGGAAAGTATCATACCAACGCCGAAACAGAATACCAAAAGCAACAATGTCGGTATAACAAGCGCAAACATGTGCGGTCCGAACTGAATGTTATCAAAAATGCAGAAAACAAAAAACAAAATAAAAGTCAAAGCAAAATTGATAAACGCCTGAATAGTCTTGGAAACAAGGAACAAATACTTTGGCACATTTATTTTTGTGAAAATAGACGCATTTGACATCAACGCTCTCATACACCCTTGTGTGCACTCGGTGTAGAACGACATTATCAGCGTACCGCTGAAAATGTATATCACAAAATGTTCCTGATTTCTTTTAAAGAAAAAAGAGAATACAAGCATAAGAACAAGTACATTAAGCAAAGGGGCCAAAACACTCCACACTACGCCCAATACTGTACCTTTATACTTTTTCTTAAAATCGCGTTTTACCAATTCTTCAAATAAGAAACGGTATTTCTTCACCTTTTCAAGCAACTGCGTCTACCTAACCTTTCTTACTGTCTGGGGTCTAACAAAGCCTCCACTGCATCAACACCCAAACAGGTGATTCCAAATGCATCGCTCATACTCTTGCGTTCTGCGAAAGAATCATCAACAAACAATGCCTTTTTAGCAGGCTTTACGTGGTCAATCTTTCTTTCACTTCGGGGCAAACAAACTATCTTATCAAACAACTCAGGATATATGCGGTATGCCTTTAAATCGGCAATAATGTCGGTTTCATGGCGCGTGAGCAAAATGACAGGTATCTTTTTGTCAACGCACTGATAAATAAATGACAGAACCGTTGTGTTTACACTGCCTTTGACAATAACAGTATCGTCAAAATCCATATAAACCTCGTCATACTCGATGTCGAGTTTAAATACGTTATGAAGCGCGCGGTCTACCGTCACATTCTCAACCTGCTGAGTGAGGTCGACATCCATATCCATAGCATCAAACACGGTAAGCAAGGCAAGGTTAACACCTGCCGCACGCTCAACACACATTGTGCCCGCAACACGTGTTGCACACTCTAAAAGTTTATACTCACCCTTGTTGTTTCGTTTTAATTGGAAAAACCAAACGCCGCGAAAATCCATCTTTTCATTGATGATTTTTGCTATTTCCATAACTCTGCTATCAGGCTTCTGGATAGTTGAGTTAACACTTATACCGTTTCTGATTCTGTGACGGTTACGGCAAGATGCATATCTGAGTTCACCGTGACGGTCAGTAAAACAGTCGATGGTATATTCCTCTCCCGGCAGGTATTCACAAACAACCTGCTCATCAGTACGGCTTTTCAGTTCATATTCAAGTTCTTCTCTTGACTTTAAAATCATAAAGCCCTGAGAACCCTGAGATTCAGCCGGTTTGATTATAACGGGATAATCCTCAATCTCGTCAAGCGAGCCGTATGTTGCAGGCAAAAAGTCACATCCTGCCAGTCGGTTGTACGTTTTAGACTTACTGCGGCAGAGTTGAACCGTTTCATCCGGGCAAGTCAG
This sequence comes from Acutalibacteraceae bacterium, assembly GCA_045647525.1. Taxonomy (GTDB): domain Bacteria; phylum Bacillota; class Clostridia; order Oscillospirales; family Acutalibacteraceae; genus UMGS172. The sequence goes on along the minus strand of JAZRMK010000015.1, from coordinate 14,216 downwards.
AAGCTTTGCGTGAAGTTTATCCCTGTTTTTGCTGAGATATGCAATAACGCTATCCAACGCCGGAAAAATAAAATCGATTTTATTGTCGTCGATATACTTGTTAAAGACATCAATGAATCCGGGATCGGTAATATAAGGTATCCCATTCATGTAATTCTTATAAACATAGCAACCGTGGTCGTCAACACTCGAAGCACCGTAAAGTTCAATGAAGCGAATATCCTTCAATGAACGATGCAATTCAAGTCCTATCTCAGAACCGCAAGGGAAAACCATTATTCTAATCTGTTCCATAAAAACCTCTTAGTCTAATTCAATACGCTTTTTAACTTCCTCAATAATTCTATTTGAATTATCAGCACCGTTGGCTTCCAAATCGAAGAAGTACTTTATCTTATCCTGACGCAACTCTTTGTCTTTTAGAGGGTCAAGACAATATTCTTTAACTCTTTCCAAAGTTTCATCCCAATTAAACGTCATCGGTCCGGGAATTACATTGGGGAAATCAAGGTTAAATCCTGCCTCGTTTTCGACAAACCATTCATAATCGGCACCGTGGAAAATGACCGGACGATCAAGCAATGCAAAATCAAGTGCAATGCTCGAATAGTCAGAAATCATAACCGACAACGTTCCTATCTCGGTATAAATATCTTTTGTTTCGTCAAGGAATATACGGTCATAGTTTTTTAAAACCGTAGTTATCTTGTTTTTATAATTTCTCCAGGTGTGCGGATGCATTCTTAAATAGAACTCACCGTTAACCTCTTCCATAAGTTTTTGAACATTGTCAGCTGCGTCCAAAAACTCCTGAACCATAGCCTTTTCTCGCTCATAATTAAAACGATAGGTCGGTGCATACATAATCTTTACAGGATCAGTCTGTCTCTCCTGCTTATAAACCGGAAGGTTTCTCGGATGTCCTGCCATAAAGCAGTTTTCGTGAGGAATGTGCCAAACATCCGCAATCATATCGAGTCTTTCCTGTCCGGGACAGACAAAAAGGAAATATTCCTCAAACTTTTCTCTGAACGGAGCGACAAAGTAATACTTGATTCGTTTCTTTATTCGGGTAAAGATGCCGTCAGAATCACTCTTTAAAATATCGTTACTATGCCTTACACCACGTTCAGCAGTGTTTTTAACGCCGTTTGCATCACCCATCGACTTGAATCCGACACCATGCCAAAGTTGCACGACCTTAGTTTTATCATTAAAACCATACTGGGGATCGAAGTCCGTTACAACAAAGTGGTCGGTTATAGCTACCGCTGCCCTGCTCATAACGTCAACGCCTTCTGGGCTGTTCATCATTTTAACAGGCTTGCCTTCGGCTTTAAGACGGCTATATATCGACTTGTCCAATGTCAACCAAACAGCTTCTATTTCGGGATGATTTTCCAACAGATACTCGTAGAAATACATGCAATTATCCATATAATTTCTTGCTCTGAAACCTGAGATCACCCAGAGATTTTTCTGTTTATCGACTTTTGAGTACTTCCAATAACCTCGCCACGTTTTGAGAATCTTTAAAGCACGGTTTTTTACCTTTCGCATAAAGATCCAGCCACGGCTCAAAACACCATACAATTTAAGTCCGGGCCACGCAAAATACACGCCTTTTCTTGTGACATAAAGATTTGATAAATCCTGATAACTCAACTTATTTATCAACGACGAGTATATATTGTATGAACCAAGGTATGTGTGGAGAGCTTCAAACGCTTCTTCGGGATACTGCTTAAAGAGTTCATCAACCATTTCGCTGTTCTGATACACTTTCGCAGCATTTAAATAGTTACTGATTTCTTTTGTTATTCTATAACGGAAAAGTTTTTCTTCTGCTCCGTTGTAATAAAGTCTAAAATGTTCTCTAAGCCCTTTAATAAACCTTACATAGTCGAGTCTTGTATTGGCAAAATGTTGTTGGTCATCATCACTCATGAAAATACCAACATCGCTTCTACGGTAGACCGATGTAACATCGGGCAAATATACTGCCTTTCCCAATCCCATCTGCATCAAGGTCATCGGAATGTCACCGATTATACCTCTATAATACCACTCTGGTATTTCTAAATCATAGTTCCAACGGTAAAATGCCGAAGAAGTATGATTCGGGAAAATAAGCAAAAAGTCACTTAACGTAAAATGACTCTTCATTTTAAATCCCGGCGCGCAATAAGGAACGATCATTCTGCCATCCTTTTCGCGACGGTAATAAGAATTAAGATGCCAATCTTCAGGAGCTAATATCTCGGTGCAGGTATAGCACATTCTGATGTTTTCGTGTGCCTGCATATAATCAAACTGCTTTTGCAATTTGTATTCATCTATCCAGAAGTCATCGCCTTCGCAGAAAGCAATATACGGGCTGTTAGCTCTTTTACACAAATCAACAAGGTTGGTCTGCGCTCCCATATTTTTCTCACGAATAAAGGGTACGATTATATCGGGATACTTTTCAGCATATTCCCTTACAATGTCCGCAGTGCCGTCAGGACCGCAGTCCTCACCGACAAAAACCTTAAATTTAAAGTTGGTTTTTTGCATCAAAAAACTGTCAAGAGCTTGTCTTATATAATTTTCGTGTTTATAGGTTATGCAGCATACCGTAACAGCGGTACCGTCATTTTCCTCATATCTTTTGGCAGTTTCGGGGCCCATAGTAAGACCCTTTTTAGAACCGTCGGTACAGTATTCACCCACTTTTGCATCAAATAATGTTGCATATTTAAAGTTTTGCTTTTCCACCATATAACCCCGCTTTAAATTCACCTTAATTCTCTTAAAATCGAAAGAGTTAAATCCATACCTTCGCGCAGATCGTACTTGGCATTCCAACCCAAAGCTTTAAGCTTTTCACAGTCAAGAATGCTGTCCTGCGGGACGGAAAAACCTTTTTTCTCGATTTCGTCGGGAAGATCAAATATAACCTTTCTTCCGCAAAGGTCGGCAACTGTGTGTGCAACCTCTGCAATAGATGCGATCGATTTATCACTTGCAACGTTATAAGCTTCACCCGACTCGCCGCAAAACAGAACCTTAAAGATTCCGCTTACGGTATCAAAGACGTTCAAATAAGTTCTTCTGGGTTTGCCCTCACTCTTCAAAACGATATCCTCATTATTGAGGGCATTTCGCATAAACTGTGCATGCGCTTTACTGTCATTGGGATCCATAGTAGGACCGTAAATGCTGCAAAGACGGGCAGTAACGAAATCAACACCGTACTCCTCTTTATAGCATCTGAACAAAATTTCTGCGCAACGCTTACTTTCAGGATAGCAGGAGCGAACCATATTAAAATCAATAAGTCCGTACTCACTTTCCTTGTATGCACTGTTTCCTTCAATTCGACCGTAGGTCTCAAAGGTTGAAGTAAACAAAACACGAGTATCTTTGTTATCCTTTGCATATTCAAGCACATTTTTGGCACCCAATACGTTTATAAGCAACGTTTCGGCAGGATAGAGTGAATATGCTCTCGGGTCGGCGTTACTTGCGGCGTGGACGATGTAGTCAACCTTTTCATTGAGTTTCAAAGGCTGCATAATATCCTGAACTACGTATTCAATATCGCCATTTGCATAGGAAAACCTCTTTTTGAGTTTTTCCTCACTTCTTCCAAGCGCAAATACACGATACTTGCATCCGAGTTTCTCGTTTGCCAAAAGCATTGCGTCTATCATGCATGAACCGATAAGACCGGTAGCACCGGTCACCAGAACACTTGCCTTCTGTTTTGGCAATTCTTCCGCCAGTTTCAAAACGGCGTCGCGGTAAAGATTGTTTTCAAAAATACTCATACTATCCTCTTAATCAATGCATCCAATAGTCTTTCTTCGCATTAAGCAAAGCCTTGAAAATTTCAATATCTTCAGCAGTGGTAAGTTTTAGGTTCTTTTCAGAGCCCATTGCAAGATGAAGCTTTCTGCCAAGTTCGATATACATTGTGCAGGAAGCAACCGAGTTGGTAATACCCTTTTCCAAAGCTTCTTTATGTGCAGCAACGATATCCTTGATAAAGAAGGTCTGAGGAGTCTGTGTGATTTTAAGGTTATCACGGGGAACCTGCTCCTCGGACGAAACAGAATCGTAAGTTTTGAGCATTGCAGCAGTACAAGGTACAACAGTAATTGCGTTGCCTCTTTCGCGGCAAACACGGATATTGTCAGATATAATCTCTTTGCTGAGCATCGGTCTTATAGCGTCATGGATAAGAACGATATCATCGTCACCGTTGTGTCTTTCAAAAATATCATAAAGGCCGTTTCTGATAGAATCCTGACCGTTAACACCACCGCATACAACGTTTTCAAGCTTTGCAATACCAAACTGTTTTGCATAGGCTCTCAAAACATCGTGCCAACCTTCAAGGCAAACAACCTCAATGGCATCGATTTCGGGGTGATTCTGGAAGGCTTCGAGTGTATAAACGATAACCGGCTTGTCGCAAACATTGATAAACTGTTTGGGAATATCCTGATTCATTCTGGCACCTACGCCACCTGCAATAATAAGAGCAATATTCATAGATTTTACTTCCTTTCTGTCGCTAAAATGCTGTCACAAATACGGTTCACTGTATCTTCGCCGATGCCTTCATACAAAGGCAACGATAAAACCCTTTCGGAAATTCTCTTAGCAATCGGAGTGTCCTCGGCAGGATACTTACCACCGAAACTCTCAACACTGCTTGTCAACGGATAGAAATACTTTCTTGCACCTATTCCGTCCTCAGCCAAACGAGACATTACGTCATCACGCGTTGCACCGAACTCTTCCGGATGAATAATTATGGGGAAATATGCGTAGTTGCTTTCGACCCCATCCTGAACCACGTTCAACTGCAAACCTTTTACACCGCTTAAGCGCTCACGGTATTGGAGAACTGCCTCTTTTCTTGATGCCACTGCATCATTTAAATGACGCAAATTGCAAAGGCCCATCGCGGCGCTAAACTCGTTCATTTTAGAATTTCCGCCGGCAAAACTCAAGGTTTCGGGGCCTGTAAGTCCAAAGTTTTTGAAATAGTTCATTTGCTTGACGTTATCAGATTCCTTAAAGACGGCTACACCACCCTCAATCGAATGGAACATCTTGGTGGCGTGTAAACTGAACATCGAAGCATCACCCATAGATGCCACATTAACTCCGTCTTTTTTAACACCGAAAGCATGAGCTGCATCGTAAATGATTTTAAGACCATACTTGTCAGCTATTTTTTGAAGAGCATCATTATCGCAAACGTTGCCGTAAACATGCACCGGCATTATTGCCGAAGTCTTATCAGTGATAAGTGCCTCAACCTTCGCAGGATCAAGTGTGAAATCGTCCTCTTTTATGTCACAAAAAACCGGAGTCAATCCACTTCTTACAATAGCATTTGTTGTCGAAACAAAGGTAAAGGGCGTTGTAATTACCTCACCTTCAAGTCCTAAAACTTCCAAGATTCCTTCCAACGCCATGTGACCATTAACACTGACCGTTGCATTATCCACCCCAAACAGTTCACGAAGTTTGGATTCAAACTCCTGCAATTTGGGACCTGAATTAGTAAGCCATCGGCTTTCCCAGATCGAGCGTATTTCCTCAACATACTCCTCAAACGGAGGCATCGAAGAACGCGTAACCATAATTTTATCGTTCATAATAGACACCGTCTTTATACTATAATCACTTAAAAATCATCTTTTTAAGTTTTAACCACCATTTATTAGCCTTCAACCCAAAGGTCGAAAAGACTAAAATTGCACCGCCAAATATCACTTTATTTTTAAAAGGCAGTAATTTTATCGCCTCTTTGGCTTTTTGCTTTGCTGTCTTATCAAGATTTTTGCGATACTCGGTAAACCAAAAATGAGCTATATGAAACTCGATATCCTTTTTGAATCTGTGAGATGTGTACTCATCAAATTCCCAAAGCCATTCGATTTCATTTTCTATATGCGCATAGTCAACGTCAAATTCGTGTAAAGCGGTCCACGAACCTTCCGAGGCATAGCGGTATACCGCCATTGACCTATCAATATATTTAACAGTTCCCATTGATGCCGCTAACGCTTGGAACGGATAATCATAAATATTGGCAGTATCTCTGAACTTTGGCCAACATTTCATAACGTCAGCACGTAGCATAATTGAAGGTGTGGAGCAAAAAGCACCGCTATATTTCACAACAGTATGTGAATCCACATAAACGTCCCTTTTAAAACGCCTTATATTCATAACATCGCCATTACTGAACAACTGCTCGGTCGTGTGAAAGCACATAGTGCATTGTGGGTCAGACTCCATCGCGTCAACCTGACGTTGTAACTTTTCCATATCGGTCCAGTAATCGTCGCCTTCGCAAACCGCAACATATTTCCCCTTTGCAATAGGGTTGAAGAAAGTTTTGAAAATATTGCATTTATAATACTGATTTTCAGTCTGTATCACTGTTTTTATAATATCGGGGTACTTTTTTTCGTATTCTTTTACGATATCGGTTGTCCCGTCGGTCGATGCATCATCGTGAATAATCAGTTCAAAAGGAAAGCTTGTCTTTTGATTGACGATTCCTTCTATTGTCTGGGCGATTGTGTTCTTGTGATTATATGTCATACAGTATACCGAAACCATCGGTTCAGCCGCCTGTTTACCTATAATATCGGACACAAAATCACCTCATTGAACATCGTTTCGCTCACCTGATAAAGTGAATAATAATCAAAAATCAACGAATTTCCATATTTTGTTTATTATATCATTAAATGACATTAAAATCAATACACAAACGGTAAAAAACCATTTTAAGTCGACTACTTGAGCCCGAGCTTAAAGGTCATATCTTTGATACCTTCGGCATACTCGGCAGTAATGCCGTAATTGTCGGTTATAGCTTTGTAAGCCTCAGTCGAACGACCGCTTTTCAATATTCTGTACCACCTTTTCACACAGTAAAAAGGTGTAAGCATCTTCCTGCCTTCGAGTGAAGGGTATTGACTGCACAAAACACTGTATGGCGGGAATATTTTTTCTAAAATATATCTTCCCTTTCCGCCCGAATCATTTTGATTGCTTGCAACTTGATTCTTCATCGAGCCGTATGTACCGGAGGTCATAACAAAACTCTCAACCCGCGATGTCAGTTCCGTGTGTTCTTTACCGGCAAACCATACGTCTGCAAGTTTCAATATCTCCTCTTCAAAGGTCAACATATTTACTTCTTTGAGGTACTCTTTGTATTTTTCGGTAAGATTAAAATCATTGTGCCTTTTAAGAAGCCAAATATCCATAAAAAGTCTTACGCCACAGCCACCGCAAACGAAATGCTTGGCAAGGTGTGTTACTTGGTGGAAATAAAACAGGTCATCGGGCATCAAATAACGGTACTGACTGTCTTTCGATAAATAAGCATCGGTCCATACGGTTGACAAAAAACGGCTTGCTTCAAATTGCTTTTCCATAAGACCGAAATGCAGTTCCAAATGCACACCTTCGGGCGAATAAAACGAAATGTCATATCCGCTGTCATAGTTATCGTCCTGCTTTAAAACATAGCCCAATTTATCTGATAAAATATCGATACATCTCTGCTTATCCTCAGGGATAACAAGGATATCAATATCACAGCTCGTCCTCATCCAAGGTTCAGGATAATACCTTCTTAAAACCGAACCTTTAAGCGGAATATGCTTTATTTTGTCGGTCTCAAACGCCGCCGAAACATTATTAAGAGCCTGCTCCAACATTTCGGTTCTCATAAGTGCAGTCATTTGTGCCTTGTAAAACGCTCTGCCGACGTCTGTTTTTTTGTCGGTAATCTTATTGTTCCAGATTCCCTGCGCAACAATGTGAGCCAACGATTGCGACATCGAAAGCTTATATATTTTTATCAACATTTCATCGGTCAACTGTTCAAGTTGCTCACAAGGCAATAAAGTCTTATTGAGTCCGGAGTCGACCAACGCGATAAACAGACGTACACTTAAATCCATAAAAACCTCTGCAACTTAATCTCTGAAATACAGATCTCTTGTATAAACCTTGCCAATAACATCACCGATCTCATCATTGTAACGGTTGGCAAGAATAACATCGGAAACAGCCTTGAAATCGGCCAAATCATTTACAACACGACTGCCTTGAACGGTTGTATCCTTCAATGTCGGTTCATAAATTATGACCTCAACACCCTGCGCTTTGATGCGCTCCATTACGCCCTGAATCGAGCTTTGACGGAAGTTGTCACTGCCTGCCTTCATGGTAAGTCGGTAGATTCCGACAACCTTGGGATTCTTTTTAAGAATTTCAGAAGCAACAAAGTCCTTGCGTGTGTTGTTTGCTGCAACAATAGCCGAAATAATATTCTGAGGAACATCGGCATAGTTTGCCAACAACTGCTTTGTATCCTTCGGCAGACAATAACCGCCGTAGCCGAAAGAAGGATTGTTGTAATAATCGCCTATTCTTGGGTCAAGGCCAACGCCTTCAATAATGGACTTTGTGTCAAGTCCTCTTACTGCTGCATAGGTATCAAGTTCATTAAAGAACGAAACTCTTAATGCTAAATATGTGTTAGCAAAGAGTTTTACGGCCTCTGCCTCGGTGGGATTCATAAATCTTATCTCAACATCGGGTTTCAATGAGCCCTCTTTCAACAGTTCGGCAAATTGCTCGGCCTGACACTTCATCTTTTCGTTGTCATTAGGATAGCCCACAATGATCCTGCTGGGATAAAGGTTATCATAAAGAGCCTTTCCCTCGCGCAAAAATTCGGGACTGAAAAGAATGTTGTTGCAGTTGTACTTTTCCCTTACCGACTCAGTATAGCCAACGGGAATAGTCGACTTGATAACCATAACTGCATTGGGATTGACCTCTAAAACCTGCTCAATAACATTCTCGACCGACGAGGTGTCAAAATAATTCTTATCCTCGTCATAGTTTGTAGGCGTTGCAATAATAATAAGGTCAGCAGTTTTATATGCCGATTTACTGTCCAAAGTGGCGGTAAGCATAAGTTCCTTTTCAGCCAAAAACTGCTCGATTTCACGGTCGGCAATAGGAGATATCCTATTATTTATCATATCAACCTTTTCAGGTATAATATCAACCGCTGTTACATTGTTTTTCTGCGAAAGCAACACCGCCAGAGAAAGACCTACATAACCGGTACCTGCAACTGTGATATTCATAAAATCATCTCCTATACGTTATCGGTAAGTGTTTTGATAAAATGGGTCAATTTAGTGCTGGAAACTCCGTCGGTATGAGGCAGATAGACTATCTCGACATCGTAATCCTTAAACTGTTCCTCAAAGGCCTTCCATTGAGGTGTTCCCTCCCAATCGGAGCCTACGAACATCCTGTCAAAGCGGTACTTCTGCCAGGCAGCAAACTTGTCCTTATCAACCTGCGGTACAACCTCATCAACATACTTAATAGCACTGACTATCTCGCAACGTTCTGAAAAGGGAATGACCGGCGTTTTATTCTTTTCTTTCTGCACCAATTCATCGGTAGAGACGCCGACGATTAGATAATCGCACCTTTCTTTCGCGTTTCTTAACACATTAAGATGCCCGATATGGAACATATCAAAAACACCTGTTGTATAACCGATTATCTTTTTATCCATTCTTTTTTACCTTCCTTTTGAACATTCCGAGCAACAACAGTTTGAAATCGGAAATATTTTTGAAAATAAAGAGGAAAAACGCTAAAAGAACAACCAAAGCACGCAACAAAATGCTGACTATTGCTGAAATTTTGTTGCCGATCAAGAACGTCAGTCCTACACCCGCTGCCATAAGAACCGCAGATGAAACCAACATAAATATCATACCGCCGAGACCGAAATCAACATTTTCGGCGTATTTATTTAAGATAACAACCATTGCGGACAAGATCGTCTGTCCTAAAAGTTGTGCTACTACAATGCCGTAAATGCCTATGTAACGAACCAAAACTATTGAAAGAACGACGTTTGATACAAGGCCCGTAATTGAACATACAGCGGCATATTTACTCATTTTTATATTATACATCAACGATTGAACGTGACTGTAATATACAAATGTTATAAGCTGGGAAAATACCAGAATCGGTATCATTGTCCAGGCGGAAAGGAAGGAATCGCTCGACAAAATTTGCACGAGTTCCTTACTGAAAACCGAAACAGACACACAGATAAACGAAAACAGAGCCGTTATCAACTGTGTCATATGTTTTATCTGCGCTCTTCCCTCTTCGCCAAGTTTTATCTGTTCAATGAACCAAGGTCTGAACGCAAGATTTATCGAATATTGGATAATGTTAACTATTGAAGCAAACTGCGATGCCAAGGAGTAAAGTCCCGATAATGCGTACGTAAGACAGTTACTGATAATTATTTTGGCAAAGTACGTCTTCATATTGTTCGAAAGATTGTGCGGCAAAATGGGCAACGAATACTTAACGCTCAATTTAAACATCGCAAAATCGAACTTAAAAACAAAAATCTTCTTTTTCAGCATACTGATGATTCCGTACACAGCAAACAAGAAATTAGACATAAGGTTCGCAACTACAACGCCCAATACTGCTAAATCGCATAATACGACCAGAATAATTACAAATATGCAGTTTATTAAAAGATAGAGAAAACTGTTGATCGAATAATTTTTGCCATCTTGTTTGGCTTGTAAAAAACTTTGATAGACAAGGTAAACGCCTTCAAAAGTCAAGGAAATTATTCCTATTAAGACCAACGGGAAAAACGGTATGTCTTTAAACAGAAAGTCTATGTAAAAATCCTTTAACAAGCATAAAAGGCCCGAGAACAACACGGAATTCAAAAGAACGGTTATTATAATCGTTCCCATAAAGACCTTACGTTTCTCGCCCTCGTAATCATTATAAAAGCGCATTATCGCCGCGCGTAGAGAAAGCATTGCAACAATACCGAAAACACCGACAAATGTCGTTATTGTGGTTGCAATACCGTACTCTTCCTTGGTCATACAGTTGGTGTAGAACGGTATGAGCAGGAAAGCGGTTGCTTTTGAAGCAATCGTTCCAAGAACGTACATTATTGAGTTATTAAAAATTTTTTGCGAACTCTTATTTATCATTATAATCTTTTCTCTCCGTTAGTTGCCGTAATCAACACTGTCTACATAGTCGAGCAGCTCATATCTTCCCTCTTCGGGCGGTAACTTCATATAATCACCGTAAATACGGGTCAGATAATCATCTATTTCTGCCGGTGCGCAGAGCATTACACCCTCGTAGTTGATTCTTTGAGGTGTGCCGTAAATCTTTGCCGGCATCAACTGCTTTTTATAGGAATAATGGCTTGCCATGCTGACCAGATACTTATCACATTCGCCGTTATGCATAACCATATATTTATCCATTTTTTCAGCCAACGCACTGTAAGAAACGGGTTTTAGCATAACCTTCAACAGTTTTTTTACCAAAAATCTTAATTTACCCGTTTTGTAATCGTGGGCGCGTTTGCCCTCCATAAGACGTGATATAAACTTGATCTTTTTCTGCTGTTTTAACTGCTTTTTAGGGCTTTCGGGTGCCTGGTCAAGCGGAAAAATATCCATATAGATACCTTCACACTGTTTTTCATATGCTTTATCAGCATTTTTAAAATTGACCCTTGTGCCGCGTATCTTCAAGATAGCGTGCGGTGCATCGTGGTTTTTTTCGGTTGTATAGTGCTGATAAAAATAGCGGTCGCTTTTGGTTTTCGCCCAATAAGCCCTAAACTTCTCATAATCGGCACGAGGCATAGCAATATCGGCATCAATATCCCAAGGGATAAATCCACCGTGTCTTATTGCGCCAAGCAGTGTGCCGCCGATAAGATAGTATGTTAAATTAAGCTCCGAACAAATACGATCGGTCTCAATAAGAAGCTCCATCTGTGCCTCTTGCAAAGGACGTACTTCTTCAATCTTCATTTTAAAATCACCTATGAAAAATTATTTATTTATGCTTCGATTGATGTACCAATAAAGCAGGTTGGTCATATTCATTCTTATCATCACAGTAGCAACCGCAACCATAAGACCACGTTTTTTAAACAGATATTTTGCCGCTTTTTTAAGAGAAGGACTTTTGCACAGCCTTGAAATATATGCCTTTGACGACTTCTTATCAAAGGTTTTAGCAAAACATTTCATAAAGTGCATCGAGTAATAAAACATCTTATAATGAACTTCATCGGCATCAGTTATCGCTATATTACCTTTTTTGTAAAGCATATCCAACGCGCGTTCATAAAGCACTTCAAAATGCGAGAAAAATTCGGGTGAAAACTGATTTGAAAGCGATGTTGAATTCTTATATATTCTATGGAAATACATAGGTTTCGACAATAGTGCAACGCCTTTGACATTTTGGAAGTTTTCAATATTAAACAGAAGATCCTCGCCATATCTCATTTGAAGGTTATAACGGCTAACAGTCTTTTTTGAGAACAGCTTGCAACACGATGTTGATATGACCGAATGGCTGAATCTACCATTAACAAAGTCTGCAACCGACTTATCGCCAATGATAACATCTGATTCCAATGAGATTTCAAGCTCTTCACCCTCGCAAACCTCAGTATAGGCGCAAATTGCCATATCGGTTGCGTTATCTAAAACGGCAGAATATAATCTTTCGACTATATCACATGATACCCAGTCGTCAGAATCGATAAAAACTATATATTCGCCCTTTGCCTCGTCAAGACCTTTATTACGAGCCGACGAAACACCTCTGTTTTCCTGATGAAACGCCTTGACACGTGAGTCTATCTTTGCAAAATCGTCGCAGATGCTTCCCGACGAATCAACAGAGCCATCATCAACGAGGATAACTTCAATATTTTCATAAGTCTGATTCAAAACCGATTCAACGCATTTATGCAAATACTTTTCAACGTTATAAACCGGTATAACAATACTAATCAGGTCGTTATTCATACTAACCCTCAACCGTTTGTTTTCTTGTTGCCAGTAATACAATGGCAATTACCCACCAGAACATCGTTGCACCAAGACAACTCAGATCCAAGAAGTTTATAGCCAAAACAACCATAGGCATTTTTGCAATCCAGTCTTCTTCCATTTCGAAGAGTTTTGAGTGCTTTCTATACCACGTAAAAACGATGTAGAGCATAGCCAATACACCGATAATACCCCAAGCAAGTATAATATCCAGGTATGTATTGTGTGCACCTGCGCTTTCACTGGTTTTTAAGAACTGGTGATACTGTAAGCCGTAGCCGAAAATAAAACACACAAAATTCGAGGACAAGATTGCAAAATAATCCTCCAAAATATCGGTTCTTCCCGCAGTAGCCTGAGTCAAATCGACGGACGAAGAGTTCTTGCCACCATCCATACCCGAACGTTCAAGCATACTGTCAATAAGTATCCGCACCTTGTCGCTGAATCGCATCAGTGATGCTGCAAGAATTACAACAATACCTCTGAAAAATCTTGTTCTTGATTTATTCTTGAATTTAGCTGCGTTATAAATAAGCCCGATCGAAAGTGTAAAAACAAGCAAAAGGAAGCACATTCTCGAGCCGGTAAGGAAACCTAAAATAACCAAAACGCCCAAGAAGACATAGTCAAATATAATATGCTTTTTCAACGCCAACAAACAGGCAACCGCAACACATATAAACAAAGCATAATAGTTTGGGTCACGCGAGAACGCAGCAAGACGGTCGCCTCTTACAACGCCTTCAACGATATCAGTATCAAAGTAATCGTTGCAGTAAAGGTATATCAATGCCGAAAGAATGATACCAACCGACAAATGACGTACAATGCGATCCAATTTCAAATCAATGTTCTCATCAAGTGTAATGCACAAGCAATAGATCATACTCAAAAAGCAAGAAATATTACCAACAAGGTTTTCCTTGTTGTCAAGAGCTACTATATGAAGCATTTCCACGATAAAGAGAAACAATGTTGAAATCAACGGGAATGCCTTAAACGACAATCGGTTTCTTAACAAGTAGATTACAAACGGTACTGCCACGATGATATTGGCAAGATATGTAATTTCAGTTACATCGAAAACACCCAACATAGGCAGCAAAAGGCAACCAAAATAAAAGTTCTTCTCTTCATCGTATAAAAACATCTGAATAACGGCACAAGCCATTGAAATATATGCCAACGAAGGAGAACCCAAGTTGGCGAGAATTGCCGTAACAAAAAAGG